>DATHUT010000162.1:0-3534 GCA_035462005.1 Gammaproteobacteria bacterium
ATGATGGCCTCGTCCACCAGTTGACCCTGGAGCCCCACGGCGAACGCTCCCTGCTGGCCCTGGACCGCCCCGCCAGCGCGGTGCCCGGCGCGCACCTGCAGGCGGACTACCAGTTGCTCGCGAGCCGCCCGGTGCGCGAACGCCTGCGCTACCAGGTCACCTCCCACCAGGCATTCGCAGCCGACGAAGACCCGGCGCGGCTGGCGCGCAGTCGCCAGGTACCCCCGGGCACCAGTGCGCGGGTGCGAGACCTGGCGGACGCCTGGCGCCAGCAGGCAGAAACGCCTCGCCAGCTGGTGGCGCAGGCGCTGCGCCACTTTCACGAACAGCCTTTCGTCTACACCCTGAACCCGCCGCGCCTGGAGCGGGATCCGGTGGATGAGTTCCTGTTCGAGACGCGGCGCGGGTTCTGCGAACACTACGCCGCCGCCTTCACCATTTTGATGCGCGCGGCGGGCCTGCCGGCGCGGGTGGTGACGGGCTACCTGGGCGGCGAACGCAATCCGGTGGACGGCTACCTGGTGGTACGCCAGTCGGATGCCCACGCCTGGGCCGAAGTGTGGGTGGCGGGCGAAGGTTGGCTGCGCGTGGATCCGACCGCCGCGGTGGCGCCGCAGCGCATCGAACGCGGCATTGATCCGCGCCCCTTGCGCGAGGGCGAGGCCGTGGACTTCCGGCTGCCCGCCGACGGAAGAGTCCTAAGTGGCCTGGAGCGCCTGCGCGTCTACCAGGACGCCCTGAACCACCGCTGGAACCAGTGGGTACTGGGCTATGGTCCCGACCGGCAACGACAACTGCTTGCAGGGCTGGGCTTTGCGGACCTCTCCTGGCAGGGTCTCGCCCGTCTGCTGGCCATCGCCCTGCTGATCGTCCTGGCGCTGCTGGCCCTGTTGATCCTGTACCGGCCAGGGCCGCGCCCGGAACCGGCACGGCAACTCTGGGATCGTTTCTGCCGCAAGTTGGCACGGCACGGCATCCGCCGCCATGGCCCGGAGGGGCCGGAGGACTTCGCGCGCCGGGCGGCGGCCCTGCTGCCGCGGCAGGCGGAAAACATCCGCGCCATCAGCCGCGACTACATCGCCCTGCGCTATGGCCAGCACCCGGACGCGGCCCTGTTGAAACGCCTGGAAAGGAAGATCCGGCGGCTGCCCTGAACCGCCAAGGACTAGTTATATCTTCAAGGGGTCAGAGTACTTGACCCTTTTCTCCCAAAGCGAGTCGGACGCAGAATTATTTTCCGATACAGAAACTGGAGAAGATCCTTCCCAGCAGATCTTCACTGGTGAAGGTGCCGGTGATCTCGCCCAGGGTCTGCTGGGCCTGGTGCAGTTCCTCGGCGAGCAGTTCGCCGGCGCGCTGTTCGCGCAGCTGGCGTTCGCCCTCGCGCACATGGGCGTGCGCGCGACGCAGGGCATCGAGGTGACGGCGGCGGGCGGTGAAACCGTCCTGGGTTTCACCCCCATAGCCCATGCAGCGTTTCAGGAAGGCGCGCAGGGCCTCGACGCCGACACCCGTTTCCGCGGACAGCACCAATGCCTCCATGTCCTGGTGAATGCGGGTGGTAACGGGGCGGCCGGTGAGGTCGGCCTTGTTGTAGACCAGGGTGCGCGGCAGGGCCGGCGGCAAGCGCGCCAGGATGGCCTCCTCTTCCGCGCCAAAGCCTTCCACGTCATCGACCACCAGCAGCAGACGGTCGGCGCGCTCGATCTCGCGCCAGGCACGCTTCATGCCTTCCTGTTCCACCGGGTCTGCGCTTTCGCGCAGGCCGGCGGTATCGAGAATATGCAGGGGCATGCCGTCGATCTGGATGTGTTCGCGCAGTACGTCGCGGGTGGTGCCGGCGATGGCGGTAACGATGGCGGCGTCGCGGCCGGCGAGGGCGTTGAGCAGGCTGGACTTGCCGGCATTGGGGCGGCCGGCGATAACCACCGTCATGCCCTCGCGCAGCAGGCGGCCCTGGCGGACGCCGGCCTCCAGGGTGGTGAAACTGTCTTCCAGCGCGGCGAGTTGCGCCTGCACCTGGCCATCGGAGAGAAAGTCGATCTCTTCCTCGGGGAAATCCATGGCCGCCTCCACGTACATGCGCAGCTGGATCAGGGCCTCCAGCAACCGGTTCACCCGGCGCGAGAAATCCCCTTCCAGGGAACGCATGGCGGCGCGTGCCGCCTCGGCGGTACCGCTGTCGATGAGGTCGGCGATGGCTTCGGCCTGGGCCAGGTCGAGCTTGTCGTTGAGGAAGGCGCGTTCGGAAAACTCGCCGGGGCGGGCGGCGCGGGCGCCCAGTTCCAGCACCCGCGCCAGCAGCAAATCCAGCACCACCGGGCCGCCATGGCCCTGCAGTTCCAGCACGTGCTCGCCGGTGAAGGAACGGGGGGCGGGGAAATAGAGCGCCAGGCCCTGGTCGATGGCCCGGCCGCGGGCATCGGTGAAGGTATGCAGGGCAGCGTGACGCGCGGCCGGCAGACGGCCCAGCAGCTGCCGGGCCAGTTCCGGCACTCCGGCGCCCGACACGCGGATGACGCCCACGCCGCCGCGCCCGGGGGGCGTGGCGATGGCGGCGATGGTGTCGCTCACGGCGGCGGGATTATTTCGCGCCGGCCTCGATGCGCCGGGTGATGACCCACTGCTGGGCGATGGACAGGGTGTTGTTGACCACCCAGTAGAGCACCAGCCCCGAGGGGAAGAAGGCGAAGAACACGGTGAACACGATCGGCAGGATCATCATCACCTTGGCCTGGATGGGATCCAGGGGCGCTGGGTTGAGCTTCTGCTGGATGAGCATGGTGGCGCCCATAATCAGCGGCAGCACGAAGTAGGGATCGCGGGTGGACAGGTCGGTGAGCCAGAAGATGAAGTCCGCCTGGCGCAGCTCGACGCTTTCCAGCAGCACCCAGTAGAGGGCGATGAACACCGGGATCTGCACCAGGATGGGCAGGCAGCCACCCAGCGGGTTGATCTTCTCGGTCTTGTACATCTCCATCATGGCCTGGTTGAGGCGCTGCTTGTCGTCGCCGTAACGTTCCTTCAGCGACTTCAGGCGCGGCGCCAGCTTGCGCATGTTGGCCATGGACTTGTAGCTGGTCTCGGACAACTTGTAGAACACCAGCTTGATGAGCAGGGTGAGCAGCACGATGGCCCAGCCCCAGTTGCCCACCACGGCATGGATCCATTTCAGCAGCCAGAACAGCGGCTGCGCCAGTACCGTGAGGAAACCGTAGTCCACGGTCAGTTCCAGGCCGGGGGCGACTTCCTTCATCTCGTCCTGCAGCTTGGGTCCGGCGAACAAGGTGCTGGAGAAGGTGACGGTCTCACCCGGCTGCGCGGTGCGCGGCTGCAGGTCCACCATGCCCAACACGTAACGGGTATTGCCCAGCACCATGCTGTAGTAGTCGGCGGGCATGTCGCTGGCGGGCACCCAGGCGCCGAGGAAATAGTGCTGGATCATGGCCGCCCAGCCACCGCTGATCTCGCGACGCAGGCTCTCGCTCATCATGTCGCTGAAGGAGATCTTTTCGTATTTCTCTTCCGGGCTGT
>DATHUT010000163.1:0-3266 GCA_035462005.1 Gammaproteobacteria bacterium
TTTAGAATTTACAGTAATATGTCAGCAATACTACGTGCTGTTTCGTGCTCAGGCGGAGAGAGGTATCGGCGTCGCCTGGCGGAACTTGAACCCGGGATGCCGTGGTGGCGGCCCGGGAGTAGAATCGTGGTGGAATCGACAGGAGGATACAACTTGGATCGCGTGGATCGACAGGATAAGGCGCCTTCACTGCTCAAGGTCACCGGCAGTGTACTGGCGAGTTTTTTCGGTGTGCAGAGCAGTCGCAAGCACGAGGAGGATTTCACCCAGGGCCGGCCCGCGGCCTATATCCTCATCGGCCTGGGGGCCACCCTGCTGTTCATCCTCCTCCTGTGGGGGGTGGTGCAGCTGGTGGTGAGCCTGGCCTAGCGCGGCTTCAGTCCAGGCCGATGAAATAGGCCAGCCAGATCAGCGCAATGACGATGAACAGGTAGGAGAACATCAGGATGCGCCAGAACGGGCGCACCCGGATCAGGCCCATGAAGAAATCCACCACCATCTGCCCCTTCACGAGGGTCGAGAACAGGATGGCGGATACGATGGTCAGGCCCCCCAGTTTCATCTGGCCGACGCCCCAGGCGGCGAAGGTCAGGGCAAGCAGGACCAGCAATACCCAGGTGCAGGGACGGATCCAGTGGTTCGATGCCTGGGTTTGCTGCATGGCTTGCCTCAGCGGATGACGTAGACCAGGGGGAAAAGAATGATCCACAGCAGATCGATCATGTGCCAATAAGAGGCGCCGGTTTCCACGCCCGTGTGGTCATGGGCACTGTAGCCGCCCTTGCGGGCCTTGAGCACGATGGCGGCCAGGATCACCATGGCCATGATCACGTGCATAAAGTGGAAGAAGGTCAGCGACAGGTAGAACATGAAGAAGGTGTTGGTCTCCATGCCGATGCCGGCGGCATCGGCCTGGTAGAACTCCACCATCTTGATGACCAGGAACAGGGCGCCCATGGCGATGGCAGCATAGAGCCAGCGTATGCAGCGCTTGCGGTCATCCAGGCGGATGGCCGCGACCGCGCGCACCACGAAGTAACTGCTGGTGATCAGGACCAGGGTGTTGACCGCGCCCGAGAGTTGGTTGATCTGCAACTGCGAGGCATTGAACAGCTCCACGTTGGCGCTGCGCGCGAAGGCGTAGGCCAGGAAGAAGATACCGAATACCAGCAGTTCGGCGAAGATGAAGATCCAGAGGGCGAAATCACCCGGTGGATAATAGCCTTCCGGCTCGGGGCTAGGGCTGGCGACAGCATTCATAAAGAAGCATCCTGTATGCTTCTTACGCTACGCCACCGTGCTTCGAGCGTCAACCGAGCGGGACTGTGCTGCTGTTTTCTGGCGCCTAGCGGCGCTGCAGCCGCCAGCGTTGCACGATCTCGTCCACGTCCAGGTCATCTGGCCCGCTGCGCCAGTGCCGGAAGTAATCCACGTCCTCGCTGCGGGGTGTCGGGTCGGGGCGGCGGAACTGAAAGCGCGTCGCCAGTGGCACGGCCTCACCCAGGGCCATCACCTCGCCGCGACCCAGGGCGGCCAGGATATTGATCAGATCCCGTTCCCCTTCCGGTACCAGCTCGCGGATGTAGCGCTGGTCATCGGGGTTGGTCATGCGCATGCACAGGAAGGTGCCGCATTGGGACAGTACCGTCTCCGACAATTCGTGGGGCCGCTGGCTTACCACGCCCAGGGATACACCGTACTTGCGGCCTTCCTTGGCAATGCGTTCCATGGACAGGCGGGTGCCCTCGTAGCGGGTGTTGTGGGAGCGCGGTATATAGGTATGGGCCTCCTCGCACACCAGCAGCAGGGGAAATTCCTGGTAGCGCGGGTTCCAGTAGTTGAATTCGAAGGCCAGGCGACCGATCTGCGCGGAGATGGTGGGCCGCACATCGAAGGGGATGGCGCTGAGATCGATGACAGTGATCTGGCGTTTTTCGTCCCCCAGGCCTACGAATTCCCGCAGCAATCCCGCCAGGGTGTTGGAGTGGGTGCGCAGTTTCGGCTTGAGCAGAAAGTCGTAGCGACTGTCATTGAAACGACTCTGCAGCTTGACCAGGAATTCGTCGAAATGACCGAACAACACCCCCTTGGACTTACCGAAGTCACTCTTTTGCGAATTGGCGGCCTTGAAGTACTGGTACATCTCCACCAGGGAAAAATACACCGGCGAATCGATGGACATGCCCTGGGCGAACAGCTCCGGGTTGGCCTTTTTTTTCAGGTCGCGGACGGTTTCACGCAGCAGGGCGATCTGGGTGGAGGCATGAGGGTCGTCGCGGTCGATGAGCAGGTCGATCAGCTCCGCGTAGGTCATCAGCCAATAGGGGATTTCCAGCTGACGGGCATCCACGTAGTGCATGACGGCCGGGTCGAAGGCCGATTGCAGATTCCCCGCGTCGTCGTGCCAGCAGTACTCGCCGTGCAGGTCGAGCAGAATGACATGGGCCTTGGGCATCACCTGGATGGTGCGTTGTAGCAGGCTGGCGACGGTCCAGGACTTGCCGGAGCCCGATTGGCCGAGAATGGCGAAATGGCGGCCGAACATGCGGCCCGGGTCGAGGCAGACCTCCAGGTCGGGGTGGGTGTGCAGGTGCCCGAGGCTGAATTCCTTGTCCCGGTGCTGCTCGAAAATGACGCGCACCTGGTTGCTGCCGACCGCGTGGACCTCGGCACCCACGGCGGGAAAGTGGCGGATGCCGCGCTGGAACTGTCCCTGCGCGTCCACCTCGCCGAGGGGGAGCAGTTCCAGGGTCTGGCCATCCGCCGCGTCGGATGCGCCGGGTACCGTCTGCATGCGGGTCACGGTGGCCAGGATGTGAATGTCCTGCTGGCGAATGGCCACGTGGGAGGACAGTTGGCCCACCAGCACCTCCTCGCCATCCACCTGGACCATGGTGCCGCTCGCCCCGCCTTCCAGGCACAGGCGCGCGGTGAAGCTTTGCCCCTGGATGTCCGTGAGGTGGCCGATGAGGGTTGTGGAACGGGTCATCAACTGTCTCCCTGTAGCGTTTGTCAGACTGTTTCGGCCGTTTTGGGCAAATCCTCAGGCCCTAGGAGCCTGTCGGACTTGAGACTGATCTACTGCGCCGGTGGGAGAGCGGCCCCTTTTCCCGATCCTTTTCGTCGAATAGCTAGGACTATTCTCCTCAAACGATCGAGAAAATGACCTCACTCTCCTGCCCCTTGCTCGCTACGATCGCTCAAGTCCGACAGGCTCCTAGGGCCTGAGGATTTGCCCAAAACGGCCGAAACAGTCTGACAAACGC
>DATHUT010000164.1:0-4551 GCA_035462005.1 Gammaproteobacteria bacterium
CCGCCGTAGGCGGGGATCACCTCGTAGACGCCATCCCCGAACAGGAAACCGCGATCCATGATGGAAACGCGCGCCTGGTCCTGGGGTTCGAATGTGCCGTTCAGGTAGACCGTGGTCATGGGTGGGGTTCCGGAGTGTGAAGGTGTTGAACCGTCATTCCGGCGCATGCCGGAATCCATGGATTCCCGCCTTCGCGGGAATGACGATAGGAGGCTGAATCAGGAATTCCCTAATCGAAATACAACCGTGCCTCGTCCACCAGTCGCTGCCAGATGGAACCTTCCTCCACTCCGGCCAGCGCCAGCAGTGGCCGTTCGGCGACCAGGTGCTCGCCCAGGCGCACATGTACATTGCCCAGGGTCTGGCCGTTCTGTACCGGTGCCAGGATGCGGCTGTCGAGGGTCATGGAGGCATCGAGGCGATCGTACTGGCCGCGCGGGATGGTGACAAACAGGTCCTCGCCCAGGCCCAGGGGGGCCTGCTCCATGGCGCCCTTCCACACCCGCGCCTGGGTCAACTCATTGCCGGCCTCGTAGAGCTTGTGGGTCTCGAAGAAGCGGAATCCGTAGTTCAGCAACGACTGGCTGGCGACGGCGCGGGCCTCTTCGCTGCGGGTACCGAGCACCACGGTGATCAGGCGCATGCCCTCGCGCTGGGCGGAGGTCACCAGGCAGTAGCCGGCCGAGTCCGTATGGCCGGTCTTGAGACCGTCGACGGAAGCGTCGCGCCACAGCAGGCGGTTGCGGTTGTGCTGGGTGATGCCATTGAAGGTGAATTGCCGCTGCGCGTACCAGTGATAGTACTCGGGGAATTCCTCGATCAGGTGGCGGGCCAGAATGGCGATGTCCCGGGCCGTGGTGTAGTGCTGCTCATGGGGCCAGCCATAACTGTTGACGAAGTTCGTTCCCGTCATCCCCAGTTCCCGGGCATAGCGATTCATCAGGCCGGCGAAGGCGTCCTCGCTGCCGGCCACGTGCTCGGCCAGGGCCACGCTGGCATCGTTGCCCGACTGCACGATCAGGCCCTGCAGCAGATCCTCTACGCTCACCTGCTTGCCTACCTCGATGAACATGCGCGAGCCCTGGGTGCGCCAGGCCTTCTCGCTTACCCTGACCATGTCATCCAGGGCCAGCTGGCCGCCCTGGATCTCCTTGAACACCGCATAGGCGGTCATGATCTTGGTGATGCTGGCCGGCTCCATACGCTCGTCGATGTTTTTTTCCGCCAGCACCTGGCCGCTGTGGAAGTCCTGCAGCATGTAGGCCTCGGCGCCAATGGCCGGTGGCTTGGGCACCGGCAGGGAAGCGGTCCAGGCCTGGCCGGCCAGCAGCAGGCAGGCGAGAAACGGCAAATAGAGGCGGAAAAGGAGTCGTTTTGTCATGGCGGTCAGAATATGGGTACTGCCTTGGGGGAATCAGCGGCAATTGTCCGTGGCCGCAACCCGTTTTGCAAACTAGTCGATCACGACCCGGGGTTGGCCGAGCTCGTGGCCGCTCAGCGAGCTGACCATACGGTCGGCTTCCTCGATGCTGGACAACGGGCCGATGCGCACCCGGTATACGGGGCCCTCCAGACCGTCAATGGTGCTGATCTGGACTGGACCCACGGCGGCGCGTTCCAGTTCCGCCCGCAGTCGTTCGGCATTATTGCGGCTGGCAAAGGCGCCCACCTGCAGGAACAGGGTCGGATTGGCGGGGGCGGCGGCTGCCGTGGCCGTGGCAATGGGTGACAACTGCAGGCCCTCCCGGGTCGGGGCCTGGGCGGTGACCGCCGCCGGTGCCTGAGGATCGATGGTGCGGATCTCCACCAGGCCGGTGCCGGCGGTGAGAATGTCCAGACGCGCGGCGGCGGCATAGGACAGGTCGATGATACGGTTGCCCACGAAGGGCCCGCGGTCGTTGATCTTGACGATGACCTTGCGCCCGTTCTTCAGGTTGGTGACTTCCGCGTAGGTGGGCAGCGGCAGCGTCTTGTGGGCCGCCGTCATGGCATACATGTCGTAGGGCTCGCCACTGGAAGTACGGCGACCGTGAAATTTTGTGCCGTACCAGGAGGCCACGCCCCGTTCCACGTGGCCGGCACTGGTCCGCATGGTGTGATAGCGCTGGCCGAATACTTCGTAGGACGTCGGGTTGCCGTAGCGGCTCGGAGGCTCTGCCCTGGGCACGGCATCAGGCACCTGTGACACATCCACGGGCCGGGCCGGGGCGCTGTCACCGCCCGCCGATTGTGTGGGTCCCTTGCTGCTGCAGGCACTGAGCAGCAGGGCGAAAGTCAGCAGGAGCAGACGTGGATCGAGCATCTTCATATTGACCAGTGTGCCGCGCAGGAGTTCCAAATGCCAGTGCTACGGAAATGGCCGTGCTACCGATGTTGCCTGTAGGAGCGGCCTTCGGCCGCGAAGGGTTGGAGTTGCACTGGCCGGTTCGCGGCCGAAGGCCGCTCCTACAGTTCGTCGATTAACCGCCGGGCTCAGCGTCCGCGCGCCTCGCGGATCTCCTCGCTGAGCTGGTAAACCGCCATGGCGTACAGGGGGCTGCGGTTGTAGCGGGTGATGACGTAGAAATTATTGAAGCCCAGCCAGTACTCGGGGCCATCCTGCTGCTCGAGGGCGATCAGGGTTGCCAAGGTATCGTCGTCATCCGCCTTGCGGCTCTGGATGCCCGCTGCCTTCAACTGGTCCAGGGTGAGGCTGGGCTTGATGCCGGCACCGGTCAGTTCCTCCGCCGGACGGGTTTTCGGTTCGACCTGTTCCGCCACCGGGGCGCCCAGCTGCCAGCCATGAACACTTAGATAATTGGCCACGCTGGCGATGATGTCCTCACGACTGTCCCACAGATCACGCCGTCCGTCCCCGTCGAAGTCAACGGCAAAGTTGCGGTAGCTGCTGGAGATGAACTGGCCGTGGCCCATGGCACCAGCATAGGAGCCACGCGCCTCACGTCGGTCCACCCGTTCTTCCTTGGTCAGCAACAGGAACTGCTCCAGTTCGCTGCGGAAGAACTTGGCGCGGGGCGGATATTCGAAGGCCAGGGTGGAGAGGGCATCGATCACCCGGTAGGAGCCGGTGTTGCCGCCGTAGCGGGTTTCCACGCCGATGATGGCGACGATCACCTGGGCATCGACCCCGAAGGCTTTTTCCACCCGTGCGAGGATGTCCGCGTGTTCGTTCCAGAAGGCCACCCCGCCGTCGATGCGGCTGCGGGTCAGGAAAATGGGTCGGTATTCGTGCCAGGGCTTGCCTTCCGCCGGCCGTGATATGGCGCTCAGGATATCCTCCCGCACTTGCGCCTCGGCGAACAGTTCGGTCAATTCACCGCGATCCATGGCGTGGCGTTCCACCATCTCGTCGATGAAGGCCTTGGCCTCGGGATGGTTGGCAAATCCCGGTCGTTCCGATGTGGCGGAGAGGCTGCTGCAGGCACTGGTGCCCAGCAGCAGAGCGATGAATCCGAGGAAGCGCATCCTGTGTCCCATGGTCATTCCTTGAGTCAGTTCGCAAGCAGCTTGCGGTGAGTGTGTATGGACATCAGCATACCGAATCCGATCATCAGGGTCACCATGGAGGTGCCGCCGTAGCTGACCAGGGGCAGCGGCAGGCCCACCACGGGCAGCAGGCCGGTGACCATGCCGGTGTTGACGATGATGTACACCACAAAGGTGAGGGACAGGCTGCCGGCCAGCAGGCGGGTAAAGGTGTCCTGGGCCTGGGTGGCGATGTAGATGCCGCGCACGATGATGAAGGCGTAGAGCAACAGCAGTACCAGGATGCCGATGAGCCCGAATTCCTCGCCCAGTACGGCAAAGATGAAATCGGTGGAGCGCTCCGGCAGGAATTCCAGGTGCGCCTGGGTGCCATTCAGCCAGCCCTTGCCGAACAGCCCGCCGGAACCGATGGCGATCTTCGACTGGATGATGTGATAACCGGTGCCGAGGGGGTCCTGCTCGGGGTTGAGAAAGGTGATGACCCGCTGGCGCTGGTAGTCGCGCATGAAGTGCCACAGTACCGGCAGGCCGGCGGCGGCCAAACCGCCCAGCAACGCCAGCAACCGCCATTGCAGGCCGGCCAGGAACAGCACGAAAAAACCGGCACTGCCAATCAGCAGGGAAGTGCCGAGATCCGGTTGCCGGGCGATCAACATTACCGGCAGGATGATGAGGCCGGCGCTCACCAGCAGCCGTGACGCACTGGGTGGCAGCCGTGTCTCGGAGAGATACCAGGCGATCATCAGCGGCAGGGCAAGCTTCATCATCTCCGAGGGCTGGAAGCGGATGAACCCCAGGTCGAGCCAGCGTTGCGCGCCCTTGCCCACGTCCCCCACCAGCAGCACCGCCACCAGCAGCATGATGCCTGCGCCGTACAGCCAGGGCGCCCAGCGGTACAGCCAGGCGGGCGGGATCTGCGCCAGGGCATCCGCCTGGGGCTCGCCTTCGGCGCCATGATCGCCCTGGCCCAGATCCCCCCCGCCTGGCTGTACCGCTGGGCCCCCTGGCTGTACGGCGCCGGTATCCTGCTGCTGATCGCGGTACTGGTGGGGGGGGACGTGGGCA
>DATHUT010000165.1:0-3589 GCA_035462005.1 Gammaproteobacteria bacterium
CACCCACCCTGCAGCTGCATCAGCTGCGCATCCTGGATGAAACGGGTAACGAAGAACTGTTGACACTGGATGCGCTGTGGCTGCGAGTGGATCTTTTTGAATCCATGCGCCAGCGCACCCTGGTTACCTCAGACGCCAGCCTGGTGGGCCTGGATCTGGACCTGGTGCGCCGGCCCGACGGTCGCATCGGCCTGCGCGACATGCCCTTGCCGATCCGGAAACTGACCATGGAACGGGTGTTGGCTGCACTGGATGCGGTGGGTGAGCTGTCCCTGTTGCAGACCCGCTTGCGCTGGGAGGACCAGACCGGCGCCATGCCGCGCCTTGAGATGCAGGATCTGACCTTGCGGCTGGAGGTGCGGAACCAGGCGCTGTGGGCCGATGTCGAGGTGCCACTATCTCCCGCTTATGGTGAGCGCCTGCGCGCCTCCTTGCGGATCGCGGGTGAGGCGCTTCACCTGGAAGATCTGCGCGGCCGGTTTTTCCTGCACTTGGACGGCTTGCACCTGGCTGCCTGGAGCAGCCTGATGCCGCATCGAAACCTGGATCTATGGGGTCGTCTCGACCTGCGTCTGTGGGGTCAACTGGAGCACGGCCGGCTCGACGAGGTCGCGGTGGATTTCAGTTTGCGGGATGCCCAGCTCACGAGCCTGGCCAACGGCGATGTGTCGCCGTTTTTTTTCACGCGCCTGGAAAGCCGCCTGCTCTGGTCCCGCCTGGAGGATGGCTGGCGACTGAGTGCCGACGGCTTTGAACTGGTGGAAAACGGCGCCACCTGGCCCGCCAGTCGCTGGCGGCTGGAGCATCGGGACGACACGACCGGCGCCCTGGCTTGGCGCGGCGAGGCTGACCACCTGGACCTCGGCGCCCTGTCCCGTCTGTTGCTGGCCTTGCCACTCCCGGCTGCCCTGGAAGATCCGCTGCGGGCGATCCTTCCGCAGGGACAGCTCACCGACCTGCGGTTCGCCACACGCTTCCGGGACGGCATACCGGAGACACTGCGCCTGCGCACGGATTTCCTTGACCTGCACACCCGACCCCATGGCCAGCTGCCGGGGATACAGGGCTGGAGTGGGCGGGTCGATGGCGACCAGGACCTGGGCAGCCTGCAACTGGAACTGGCCGAAGGCGGCCTGGAACAGGCACTGTTCCGCGGCCCGTTGCCGGTATCCGCGGGTGGTGGCGCCATACACTGGCGGCGCGCCGATCAACGACTGAGTATCTACAGCAACCGGTTCCGGCTGGCCAACGATGAAGTGGCGGGGGAGGGCCATTGGCGGGTGGATGTGCCGGACCCGCTGACCGATTCGACGCTACTGCCCTATCTCGATCTGCAGTTCCAGGTGGAACGCGGCCAGGTCGCCCACACCGGGCGTTACCTGCCGGTGGGTATCATGAACGAGCGGGCGGTGGCCTGGCTCGACCGGGCTCTGGTGGCGGGGGAGATCACCGCGGGTACGGTGTTGTTTCACGGTCCCTTGCGCGGCTTCCCCTTCGATGCCGGTCAGGGGCACTTCGAGGTGCAGGCGGACGTCGAGGGCGCGGTGCTGGATTACCAGGAAGGCTGGGAACCGATTCGGGACCTGCGCACGCGGCTGATCTTCGCCGGCGCGGGTATGGAGATCCTGGGTCACGAGGGGCGCGTCGGCCCCACGCGGCTGGCGGAGGTGCGTGCCCATACACCCGACCTGCGCCGCAGCGGTCCGCCCCTGCGCATCACCGGGCAGGCCAGCGGCCAGCTGGAGGACATGCAGGGCTTCCTGCGCGCCAGTCCGCTCAGGGAGCGTTTGAGTGGACTTACGGACGGTGACCTGCGCCTCAGCGGGCCCACCAGGCTGGAGCTGGAGCTGGGCGTGCCGCTGCGCAAGACCCAGGGTGACTTCCGCGTACAGGGGCAGTTGCACCTGGCGGACAATCGATTGTTGGCCGAAGCCCATGAACTGAGCCTGGAGGGCCTGGGCGGCCAGGTCTCGTTCACCGAACGCAGCATCGGTAGCCGCGGACTGCAGGCGCGCCTGTGGGATGCGCCCGTGCAGATCGAACTCGACACCCGTCCCGAGCGTGCGGGGGGGTATCACCGCGTGCGCCTGGAGGGAGCACCGGACCTGGTGGCCCGGCTCCGGGAATGGGGCTGGCCGCTGGCCGCCCGCCTCGAGGGGGCAACGGACTGGCGGGCGGAGATCCGGGTGCATCCATCACAAGGTGGGCAGGCGGGTGGGGTATACCTGGAGCTGGCTTCCGATTTGCGTGGCCTTGGGGTGGATATGCCGGAACCCCTGGGCAAGGCGGCAGCGGAGGTGCGCCAGCTGCGCCTGTGGCGCACCCTGGGCGGGCAGGACGATGGCCCCCTATGGCTGCAGTATGGCGAAGGGTTGCAGGCTGTGCTGGAACTGGAGGCCGGCGCGGAGGGGCGGCGGTTGGTACGCGGTGGTGTGCAGCTGGGAGGTGCTGACGCGCGCCTGCCCGATGGCCCGGTATTGCAGCTGGTCGGGCGGCTGCCGCGTCTGTCCCTGTCTGAATGGCAAGCCTGGCAGCCGGCGGGGAAGCAGGATATGACGGCCCTGCCGCCTCTGGAGGTCGACCTGGCCATTGGGCAGCTGGAACTCTACCGGCGCCTGTTGCGGGACACGGCCGTGCGCTTGCGCCAACAAGACGCGGAGTGGCACGCGCAGCTGAGCGGTCGAGGCGCACAGGGTCAGGTGCGCATCGGTAGCGGCGAGCAGGGCCTGGAACGAATCGATCTCGACCTCGATCACCTGCATGTCTCTCGTCTTCCCGATGCCCCGCATTTGCGCAAGGAACTGGATCTCGACCCACGCACCCTGCCCCTGCTGTCCGTGAAGATACGCGAACTGCACCTGGACGATCGCCCCTTGGGTAACCTGCTGCTGGAGACCCTGCGACGTCCCGACGGCCTGCGCGTCGAGCAGCTGAGCCTGAGCGGGGAGGAATACCGACTGCAGGTCCAGGGTGAATGGCGCGTGACCGCCACGGGGCAGCCGGTGTCCCAGTTCGAGCTGCAACTGGAGGACGCGAATCTGGGTGCCTTGCTGGTGACCTTCGGCCATGAACGGATCATGGAAAGCCGACGGGCCAATGCGCTGCTGGTGGCCAACTGGCCCGGTTCCCCGCTGGACTTCGACCTGGACCAGGTCGAGGGCCGCCTGGATATCGACATCGGTGCCGGCCAGCTGGTCAAGATGGATGCGCCAGCGGGCCGCATGCTGAATATCCTCAGTATTCATAGTCTGCAGCGGCGCCTGGCCCTGGATTTCAGCGACGTATTCGGCAAGGGCTTCAGTTTCGACAGCATCACCGGCCACGTCAGCTTCATGGCCGGTGATGCCTATACCCAGGACCTGGTCATGCACGCACCTTCGGCGCAGATCGCCATCGCCGGTCGCACCGGCTTCGTGGCCCGGGACTATGACCAACTGGTCACCATCACGCCGCTGGTGTCCTCGAACCTGCCCCTGGCCGGAGTGCTGGCCGGTGGACCGGCGGTGGGCGCGGCCCTGTTCGTGGCGGAAAAACTGTTCGGCGAGCGCATGAACCGCCTGGCCCGTTACCAGTACCAGGTGACCGGGCC
>DATHUT010000166.1:0-7462 GCA_035462005.1 Gammaproteobacteria bacterium
ACCCATTTCCTCGCCGAGGCCTTCAGTGAGCCGGGCTGTCCGGGTGCCCTGCTGGGTACGATTG
Source organism: Gammaproteobacteria bacterium (assembly GCA_035462005.1). Lineage (GTDB taxonomy): Bacteria > Pseudomonadota > Gammaproteobacteria > DSM-19610 > DSM-19610 > JAIVHA01. The sequence continues at coordinate 65 of DATHUT010000166.1, forward strand.
GCTATGGCCCCTTCGGCCAGCTCAAGCCCGCCACCCACACGACCCCCGATGCCCTGGTGATCCAGCGCGAGCTGGCCGAGTTGCGCGACGCAGGCCTGCGCCGCGTCGCCATGGAGGTGTCTTCCCATGGCCTGCACCAGGGTCGTGTGAGTGGCGTCGATTTCGATGTGGCGGTGTTCACCAACCTCAGTCGCGACCACCTGGACTACCACGGTGACCTGGCGGCCTACGGTAACGCCAAGCGCCTGCTGTTCCAGGCCCCGGATCTGCGGGCGGCGGTGATCAATGGCGGTGATCCCTTCGGCCGCGAACTGCTCAGCGAACTGTCCTCCGGCCCGCGCACCATTGCCTATGGCATGGAGGAGGACCTGGCGGGACTGCAGGACGTGGAGCGTGTGAGCGGTCATGATCTGCAGCTGGATGAAACCGGCCTGTCCCTGCGGGTGCGCACACCCTGGGGCGAGGGTGAGCTGCGCGCAGGCCTGCTCGGCGGCTTCAATGCGGGAAACCTGCTGGCGGTGCTGGCGGTGCTGGGTATCGCCGGCATGCCGCTGGAGGAAATCCTTGCGCGCCTGTCGCGTGTGCACACCGTGCCGGGTCGCATGGAACGGTTCGGTGGCGATGCGGGGCAGCCCCTGGTGGTGGTGGACTATGCACATACGCCGCGCGCCCTCGAACAGGTATTGCTGGCTCTGCGCGGCCACTGCCGTGGCCGTCTCTGGTGTGTGTTCGGTGCCGGCGGCGATCGTGACCGTGGCAAGCGCCCCTTGATGGGCTCGGTGGCGGAACGCCTGGCGGACCGGGTGCTGCTCACCAACGACAACCCGCGCAGCGAGGCGCCGGACGCCATCCTGGCGGAGATCCAGGCGGGCATGGCGCGGCCGCAGGCGGTCCAGTTGATGCCGGATCGCGCCGCCGCCATCCATCATGCCGTGGGCCAGGCCGGCCCTGGAGACCTGGTGCTGGTGGCCGGCAAGGGTCACGAGGACTACCAGCAGATCGGTGCCGAGCGTCGGCCTTTCAGTGACCGTGCCCAGGTCCTGGCCGCCCTGGCCGGAGGTGCGGCGTGATTCGCATGCGCCTGGCCGAAACCGCTGAACTGCTGCAGGCCGGGTGGCAGGGTGCCGACGCCTGGTATACGGGCCTCGGAACCGATACCCGCAGCCTGGAAGCGGGGAACCTGTTCGTAGCGCTGCGCGGCCCGCGCTTCAATGGCGAGGCGTTTCTCGAACAGGCTCGTGCGCGGGGAGCCGTCGGCGCCCTGGTCAGCCGGGACGTTCGTGCGGCGGACCTGCCCCTGCTGGCGGTGGATGATACCCGTCATGCCCTCGGCCGCCTGGCGGCTCATTGGCGTGGCCGCTTCAGCATTCCCCTGGTGGGTATCACCGGCAGTAACGGCAAGACCACGGTGAAGGAAATGACCGCCGCGATACTCGGTCGGCGCGGCCCGGCCCTGGTGACCCGCGGCAACCTCAACAACGATATCGGCGTGCCGCTCACCCTGGCGCGTCTGGGCCTGGAACACGGCACCGCCGTCATCGAGATGGGTGCCAATCACCCGGGTGAGATCGCCTACCTGACCGATCTCGTCCAGCCTACCGTAGGGCTGGTGAACAACGCCGGTCCGGCCCACCTGGAAGGTTTCGGCAGCCTCACCGGCGTGGCCCGTGCCAAGGGCGAACTGTTTCAGCACCTCCCGGCCGGTGCCGTGGCGGTCATCAATGCCGAGGACCGCTTCGCACCCCTGTGGCGCGAGTTCGCCGGCGATCGCCCGCAGCTCAGTTTCGGCATCGAGGGCCGCGCCGATGTGCAGGCCGCCTGGCGTGGCGATGCGTCCGGCAGCGAACTGGACATCAACACCCCACAGGGTGCCGTCTCTCTGCGGCTGCCCCTGCCGGGTCGCCACAATGTCATGAATGCACTGGCCGCCACTGCCGCTTCCCTGGCCGCTGGCGCCACCCTGCAAGAGGTACGCGCGGGCCTGCAAGGCCTGCCGCCGGTGCACGGTCGCCTGCAGCGGATCGTCCTGGCCGACGCGGCCGTGCTCATCGATGACACCTATAACGCCAATCCTGGTTCCCTGCGTGCCGGCATCGAGGTATTGGCCCTGGGACAGGGGCCGAAGTGGCTGGTGCTGGGCGATATGGCCGAACTCGGCCCAGAGGGCAAGCGGCTGCATCGCCAGATGGGCAAGCTGGCGCGGGAGACCGGCGTGGAGCGCCTGTTCGCGCTGGGTGAGCTGGCCGCCGCCGCCGCCGAAACCTTCGGTGCGCACGGCATCACCTGTCCCTCCAGGGAGGCACTGGTCAGTGCCCTGGAGCAGGACTGGTGCGCGGGTGTGCAGGTACTGGTGAAAGGCTCGCGCAGCATGGGCATGGAAGCGGTCGTGGAAGCCCTCCGGGCCCGGCATGGGGAGGCGCACTGATGCTGGTCTATCTCGCCGAATACCTGAGCCAGTTCCACACCGGTTTCAATGTGTTCCAGTACCTGACCCTGCGCGCCATCCTGGGAGTGCTGACCGCGTTGCTGATCTCGTTCCTGGTGGGTCCGATGATGATCCGACGCCTGAGCTTCCACCAGATCGGCCAATCGGTGCGCGCCGATGGTCCGCAGTCCCATCTCGCCAAGGCGGGTACGCCCACCATGGGCGGTACCCTGATCCTGGTGGGCGTGGCGGTGGCCACCCTGCTGTGGGCGGACCTCGGCAATCGCTATGTATGGGTATTGCTGGTGGTCACCCTGCTGTTCGGCGCCATCGGCTGGGTGGACGACTACCGCAAGGTGGTGGCACGCAACAGCAAGGGCTTGTCGGCACGCAGTAAGTTCTTCTGGCAGTCGGTGGTTGCGCTGGGCGCGGCCCTGTTTCTCTATTACACCGCCCAGGAAACGTCCGAAGTGCAGCTGCTAGTGCCCTTCTTCAAGAACTTCTACGTGGACCTGGGCTGGGGCTATGTGCTGCTGGTGTATTTCGTGGTGGTGGGTTCCAGCAATGCGGTGAACCTCACCGATGGCCTCGATGGCCTGGCCATCCTGCCAACGGTGATGATCGCCGGCGCCCTGGCGGTGTTCGCCTATGTGACCGGTCATGTGCGTTTCGCCGAGTACCTGTCCATTCCCTTCATTCGCGATGCGGGCGAGGTGATCGTGTTCGCCGGTGCGCTGATGGGCGCGGGCCTCGGCTTCCTCTGGTTCAACGCCTATCCCGCCCAGGTATTCATGGGCGATGTGGGCGCGCTGGCCCTGGGCGCGGCCCTGGGCATGATGGCGGTACTGGTGCGCCAGGAATTGGTGTTCTTCGTCATGGCCGGCGTGTTCGTCATGGAAACCGTCTCGGTCATCCTGCAGGTGGCGTCCTTCAAGCTGACCGGGAGGCGCATCTTCCGCATGGCGCCCCTGCATCATCATTTCGAGCTCATGGGCTGGCCGGAGCCGCGCGTGATCGTGCGTTTCTGGATCGTCACCGTGATTCTGGTGCTGATCGGCCTGGCAACGCTGAAGATACGGTAGGAGGTTGTATGGACGTGCGCAGTCAGATGGCAATCGTAGGTGTAACCCTGGCAGTGATTTCGCTGGTGCTGCTGGTGGTGGTGTAAGGAGTCACGTAAACGACATGGGGTTTGCCGCGGGAATCATGCCAATGGAACAGCCAATCACAGCCAACAGGACGCTGATCGTCGGTCTCGGATCGACGGGGCTGTCGTGCGCCCGGTTTTTGGCCCGCCAGGGTGTCGAGGTGGCCATTACGGACAGTCGCGCGCAACCGCCGGCCCTGGAGCAGTTGCGCCTCGAGTTGCCCGACGTCCCCCTGTTCGTCGGCGGTTTCAACGAGGCGGCCTTTGCCCGCGCCGAACGCATCGTGCTGAGCCCGGGCATATCCCTGGAGGAACCCTTCCTGGCCCGCGCCCAGGCGCGTGGCGTGGAAGTGATCGGCGACATCGAACTGTTTGCCCGTGCCGCGACTGCCCCGGTGGTGGCCATTACCGGCACCAATGGCAAGAGCACGGTCACCACCCTGGTGGGCGAAATGGCCATTGCCGCCGGCAAGGAAGTGCGCGTGGGCGGTAACCTGGGCACCCCGGCCCTGGACCTGCTCGACGATACCCGTGCGGATTTCTATGTGCTGGAACTCTCCAGCTTCCAGCTGGAAACCACCCATAGCCTGGTGGGTCACATCGCCGCGTTGTTGAACCTGAGCCCCGATCACCTGGACCGCTATCGCAACCAGGAGTCCTATGGGCTGGCCAAGCAGCGCATCTTCCGGAATGCCGCCCTGCAGGTGGTGAATCGCGATGATGCGGCGGTGCTGGGCCTGGCCGACGCAGCCCGGCCCATACGTGGCTTCACCCTGGGTGTCCCGGCTGCAGGGGACTTTGGCCTGCGGCGGCGGGAAGATCGCGAATGGCTGGCGCAGGGGGAAGACCTGCTGCTGCCTGCGGACGAACTGCGCATGGCGGGCCGACACAACCTGGCCAATGCCCTGGCGGCACTGGCCATCGGCACGGGCATGGGCCTGGCCATGAACGCCATGCTCGAAACCCTGCGCCAGTTTCCCGGCCTGCCCCATCGCACCCAGTGGTTGCGCGAACACCAGGGCGTCACCTGGTACAACGATTCCAAGGGCACCAATGTAGGGGCCACGGAAGCGGCCATCGCGGGCATGAGCGGCCCGGTGGTGCTGATCGCCGGCGGCGAAGGCAAGGGCCAGGACTTTACGCCCCTGGCACGGGTCATGGCCACCGCCGGTCGCGGTGCGGTGCTGATCGGACGCGACGCGTTGCTCATCGAGCAGGTGCTGCGCGGCGTGGTGCCGATTGTGCATGCGCGCAGCATGGAAGAGGCGGTGGCCTGCGCCGACGAGATGGCCATCCCCGGAGACTGCGTGTTGTTGTCACCGGCCTGCGCCAGTTTCGACATGTTCGAAAACTACGCGCAGCGCGGGCGCGTATTCGCCGCAGCCGTGGAGCGTCTGTCATGATGGCCATCGCCGCCCGCCTGGGTGCCCGCTTCCGGCCCACGGGCCGTTGCCCGCGCCTTGATACCGGCCTGGTGCTGGCGACCGCTGCCCTGTTGCTGCTGGGGCTGGTGATGGTGTCCTCCGCCTCCATCACCATGGCCGACCGCCAGTTGGGGCAGCCCTTCTATTATGTCACGCGCCAGCTCATCCACCTTGGCCTGGGCCTGGTGCTGGCTGCCCTGGTGCTGCAGGTGAAGCTCTCGGTGTGGGAGCGGGGCAGCTTCATCTGGCTGGCCCTGGCACTGTCGATGCTGGTCCTGGTGCTGGTGCCGGGTCTCGGTCGCGAAGTGAACGGCAGCGTGCGCTGGCTGGTGCTGGGTCCGTTGCGCCTGCAGGTTTCGGAGCCTGCCAAGCTGCTGTTGATCCTCTACCTGGCCGGCTACCTGGTACGCCGGGGCGAGGAGGTACGCACCCAGGTGGCCGGCTTCCTCAAGCCCATGGCGGTGCTGGTGGTGGCGGCCGTGCTGTTGCTGCTGGAGCCGGACTTCGGCGCCATGGTGGTGTTGATGACCACGGTACTGGGCATGACCTTCCTGGCCGGGGTGCGGTTGTGGCAATTCGCCGTATTGCTGGGCATGGCGATGAGTGCCTTCGCCCTGCTGGCCATTACCTCGCCCTACCGGATGGCGCGCCTTACTGCCTTCCTGAATCCCTGGGCCGATCCCTTCAACAGCGGCTTCCAGCTCACCCAGTCGCTGATCGCCATCGGCCGTGGCGACCTGTTCGGTGTCGGCCTTGGTGCCAGCATCCAGAAACTCTTTTATCTGCCCGAGGCGCACACCGACTTCATCTTCTCGGTACTGGCCGAGGAATTGGGCCTGGTGGGCGTGTTGCTGGTCATCGCCCTGTATGCCTTCCTGGTCTGGCGCGCCTGCGCCATCGCCGAGGTGGCGCGCCAGGGTCAGCAGCCCTTTGCCGCCTATCTGGCCTATGGCATAGGCATCTGGATCGGCCTGCAAAGCGTCATCAACATGGGCGTGAGCATGGGCCTGTTGCCCACCAAGGGGCTGACCCTGCCGCTCATGAGCTACGGCGGCAGCAGCTTGCTGGTGATGTGCGTGGCCGTGGCCCTGTTGCTGCGCATCGATTACGAAACCCGCTGCAATGTCCACAACCTGAAGGCCACCGGCACGGAACCGGCCCAGCGGCGGAGGGTGCGGGCATGAGCACGCGGCCCATCCTGATCATGGCCGGCGGCACCGGTGGTCACGTGTTTCCCGCGCTCGCCGTGGCACGGGTACTGCGTGCCCAGGGCATCGCGGTGTCTTGGCTCGGCACTCGCCAGGGCCTGGAGGCGCGGGTGGTACCGGAAGCCGGCTTCCCGATGGCCTGGATCCGGGTCAGCGGCCTGCGCGGCAAGGGTCTGGCCCGGCGCCTGTCGGCGCCTTTCATGCTGGCCCTGGCCTTGCTGCAGTCCTTCTGGGTGCTGGTGCGGCTGCGTCCCGCGGCGGTGCTGGGTATGGGCGGTTTCGTCACCGGCCCGGGTGGCCTTATGGCCTGGCTGCTGCGGCGTCCCTTGCTCATCCATGAACAGAATTCCGTGGCGGGAATGACCAACCGCTGGCTGGCGCCGTTGGCGCGGCAGGTGATGGTGGCGTTCCCCGCGGCCCTGCCCGGTGCCTTGCTCACGGGCAACCCGGTGCGTGAGGACATCGCCGCCCTGCCGGCGCCCGCGCAACGACTGATGCAGCGCACGGGCGCGCCACGCCTGCTGGTGCTGGGTGGCAGCCTGGGGGCACAGGTCCTGAACGAGACCGTTCCGGCGGCCATTGCCCGCTTGCCCGAAAACCTGCGCCCCGAGGTCTGGCACCAGACCGGTATCCGCCACCTTGATGCCGGCCGCGCGGCCTATGCCGCCGCCGGTATGTCGGCACGGGTGGAGGCCTTCGTGGACGACATGGCCGCCGCCTATGGCTGGGCGGACCTGGTGGTCTGCCGCGCCGGTGCACTGACCGTGGCCGAACTGGCGGCGGCGGGTATCGGCGCCATCCTGGTGCCCTATCCCCACGCGGTGGACGATCACCAGACCGGTAATGCCCGCTACCTGGCAGAGCAGGGCGCGGCCCTGCTGCTGCCGCAGCCGGAACTGAATGCCACGCGGCTGGCAGAACTGCTGCAGCCGCTCCTGGCGGACCGCGCCCGGTTGATCACCATGGCCGGACAAGCGCGCGCCTTGGCCCAGCCCGAGGCCGCGCAGCAGGTGGCGCAGGCCTGTGTGGCCGCGGCGGGCATGGAATGGAGGACGGCGGCATGAAGAAGATGGCCCACAGCCCCGCAGTGCCCGCCGCCGGCATGGGCCGCATCCAGCGCGTGCATTTCGTCGGCATCGGCGGGGTCGGCATGGGCGGCATCGCCGAGGTGCTGCTCAATCTCGGCTACGAGGT
>DATHUT010000167.1:0-3074 GCA_035462005.1 Gammaproteobacteria bacterium
GCGCACATGCTCCACCACCTGGTGGATATTGGTGGGGCTGGGGCGGGGCAGGTTGTTGGGCCCCAGCATGCGGTTGACCAGGTTCTGCAACCGGTCCGCCTCGCCGATGATGATACGGGTGTATTCCTTCAGGGCCGCGTCTGGCAGCTCCGCTTCCAGCAGCTGCGCCGCGCCGCGCAGGCCGCCAAGGGGGTTCTTGATCTCGTGGGCCAGGCCGCGGACCAGTTTGCGCGCCGCCTGTTGCTGGGCGATGAGCTGTTCTTCGCGGGAGATGCGCAGGTGGCGGTCGATGGGCACCAGTTCCACCAGCAGCCCCGCGACCGTACCACTGCCCATGGGGGAAACCATGCAGTCCACGGTGACTACGCGGCTGGGCGTGAACGCCAGGCGCAGTTCGCGGGCCGTGAAGGGGTGCTGGGCAACCACGCTGGCCCGCAGTCGCTCCAACAGGCCGCCGTCGTCGCACAGGAAGCGGGCCAGGGGCTGTCCGAGGGCCTGGCGCGCACTCTGCTCCAGCAGGTTTTCCCCTGCCGGGTTCAGGTAGGCCAGCTCCAGCTCCGGCGTAAGCAGCAGTACGGCCGTGTTGAGACCTTCCAGGATCCCGGGGGCGCGCTCCGCTTCGTTCTTCCTCATGGCATGCATGCCGTTGGATAGTGCAAAAAACAAACCAATCCGGACGGCCCGCTCCGGCCTTTGCATCCGACACCCGGATCCCGTTTTTTTCTGTATAAAAACAAAAGGATATTGGCATGCTCCGGCACGATCGCGGGGACGCAGACATTGGCCTTGGGTCCTGGGGAGGGAAGACGTGCCGGAAAGCGGTGCATCATCGCACCATTATAGTGCATGAATGCTCCGCCGGCTGGCGCTGTAGCGCCGCTCGAATCAGACAGGGCTACTGACGGGCGGGGAAGTTGACCGAGGTCCGCCGTACGAACACGGTTACCGCCGGAGCGGTCATGAGGGTCTTGCCCTCGGCATCGATCAGGCGGGCGGACAGGCTGTGACTGCCACGGTCCACGTTCTGGAAGGTCACCCCGGTGCTGGTGGAAGGTTCGCCCTGGTCCACGCCATCGACCATGAACTGGATGCGATGCCCTTGCTCCACTTGCAAGGCAGGTTCCACCCGTACCTCCATGGATACATTCCCCTGGTTGTCGCGAATGGTGGTTTCCGGGGCGGGCGCGACCACCACGAAGCTGCTGTAACCGGCATCCGCGGACTCTCCATCCTGCCCGGACGATGCCTGGTGTGGCGCAGAGACCCGTGGCGCGGGATAGGTGCTCACCGGTGGCAGCTCGACCGCTTCGGCTCCCGGCTGCGGCTGGTCGGTGAAGGTGACGCTGCCATCCGGGTTGACGATGCGATACACCTCCGCCTGGACGGGCAGGGTGAGCAACAGGGCAACGGCGACCAGGAGCGGTTTCATGAAGCAACAGTAGGACGGAACGCGAGCCGATTCAACTCTGGAATGAGAAGCGGGCCACAGAAATGCAAACGCCCCCTGGCGGGGGCGTTTGCATGGGAGAAATCCTGGGCCTCCGTCATTCGGCATGCGCCGGCATGACGGAGGGTGCCCGAAACCTCCCTAGCAGCTGTAGTACAGGTCGAACTCCACCGGGTGGGTGCTCATGCGCAGGCGGGTCACTTCGCCCATCTTCAGCTTGATGTAGCCGTCGATCACGTCATCGGTGAACACGCCGCCCTTGGTGAGGAACTTGCGGTCGTTGTCCAGCGCTTCCAGGGCCTGGTCGAAGGCATGGCAGACCTGTGGGATCTGCTTTTCCTCTTCCGGGGGCAGGTCGTAGAGGTCCTTGTCCATGGCATCACCGGGGTGGATCTTGTTCTGGATGCCGTCCAGGCCGGCCATCAGCATGGCCGAGAAGGCCAGGTAGGGGTTGGCGGTGGAGTCGGGGAAACGCACCTCGATACGGCGGCCCTTGGGGTTGGCCACGTAGGGGATGCGGATGGAGGCGGAACGGTTGCGGGCCGAGTAAGCCAGCATGACCGGGGCCTCGAAGCCCGGCACCAGGCGCTTGTAGGAGTTGGTCGATGCGTTGGTGAAGGCGTTCAGGGCCCGAGCGTGCTTGATGATGCCGCCGATGTAGTACAGGGCGATGTCGGACAGGCCGCCGTACTTGTTGCCGGAGAACAGGTTCTTGCCGGCCTTGGCCAGGGACATGTGCACATGCATGCCACTGCCGTTGTCGCCCACCAGGGGCTTGGGCATGAAGGTGGCGGTCTTGCCATAGGCATGCGCGACGTTATGGATCACGTATTTCAGGATCTGGGTCTCGTCGGCCTTGCGCACCAGGGTGTTGAATACGGTACCGATCTCACACTGACCGGCGGTGGCCACTTCATGGTGATGCACTTCCGTCTTCACGCCCATTTCTTCCAGGGCCAGGCAGGTGGCGGAACGCAGGTCCTGCAGGGAGTCCACCGGCGGCACGGGGAAATAGCCACCCTTGATGGTCGGACGGTGGCCGATGTTGCCATCCTCGAATACACGCTCGGAGTTCCAGGAGGCCTCCTCGGAGTCCACCTTGTAAAAGGCTCCCTGCATGCTCGCGCCCCAGCGCACGTCGTCGAAAATGAAGTACTCGTTCTCGGGACCGAAGTAGGCGGTATCTGCGATCTTGGTGGACTGCAGGTAGGCCTCGGCGCGCTTGGCCAGGGAGCGCGGATCACGCTCGTAGCCCTTCATGGTGTTGGGTTCGAGGATGTCGCAGGTGACGATCATGGTGGGCTCGTCCATGAAGGGGTCGAGCACCGCCGTGGTGGTATCGGGCATCAGCACCATGTCGGATTCGTTGATGCCTTTCCAGCCGGAGATGGAGGAGCCGTCGAACATCTTGCCGTCCTTGAAGAAGCCGGCGTCGATGGTGTGGGCGGGCACGGTGACATGCTGCTCCTTGCCACGGGTATCGGTGAAGCGCAGGTCAACGAACTTGATGCCGTTGTCCTTCATCATCTTGGTAACCTTTGGTACTGACATCGTAAACCCTCCAGGGATTGGTCATTCACCGCACCCGGTCGGGGCGACGGCACTGTTTCGGAAAATTCGTGACCTT
>DATHUT010000168.1:0-2243 GCA_035462005.1 Gammaproteobacteria bacterium
CGAAACCGCCGATGTGCGTATCGATGCCCTGGGGGACGAGGTTCACCCCGGGCGCATCGTTCGCATTTTCCCGTCTCTGGACCCGGTCACCCGCCGTGGAACCGTTGAAGTGGAGCTTAACCCGGTACCGGTCGGTGCCGCGCCAGGGCAGCTGTGCAGGGTGGAGTTCACCACCCATGCCCGCGAACGTTTCGTCATCCCCTTCAGTGCCCTGCGCAGAGACGATGCCAGCGAATATGTGCTGGTGCTCGACGCGGAAAATCGCGCCCGGCGTGTGGCCGTCACCAGTGGCTTGAGGTTGGCGGAACAGGTGGAGATCCTCACCGGTCTGGAGACGGGACAGCAGGTGATCACCAAGGGCTTCCTCGGCCTGAGCCCCGGCAAGCCGGTCAAACCGGTGAACCCGGTACCGGCAAAGGATTCCTGACATGAGCGGCAAAGGCTTGCGCACCGGCGGCTTGGCCGCCTGGTCCATTCGCCACCCGGTGGGGGTGACCATGATCGCCCTGGCCGTGATCGTGCTCGGGTTCTTCGCCCTGGCCCGCCTGGCCATCGACCTGCACCCGCATATCATCTATCCCGAGATCGTGGTGCGGGTGCTCAATCCCGGCGTACCGGCGGCGGTCATGGAAGACCAGTTCACCCGCCAGCTGGAGGAACAGCTGGCCATCACCGAGGATGCCATCAGCGTTCAGTCGCGCACCAGTGAGGGCAACAGCACCGTCAACCTGTCTTTCCCCTACGGCAAGGACATCGATATCGCCCTGCGCGACGCCAGCACCCGCCTGGACCGGGCCAAGCGCTTCCTGCCCGAGACCCCGGACCCGCCCCTGATCTACAAGCGCGACCCTTCCCAGATCCCGGTGATCGAATTCGTGGTCAGCTCGCCCCTGCGGGACTCGGTGGAACTGCGTACCTGGGTGGACGATGTGTTCAGCAAGTGGTTCATCACCCTGCCGGGGGTGGCGGCTGCCGAGGTGGGAGGCGGGCTCAACCGCGAGGTCCAGATCCTGCCGGACCAGCAGCGCCTGGCGGGCCTGGGGTTGGAGATGCAGGACCTGATCAGCGCCCTTCAGCGCGGTAATCGCGAGGCCCCGGCGGGACGCTTGCAGATGTCCAAGCAGGAGCTTTCCGGGCGCATCAGTGGACGCTATACCAGTGTGCGCGATCTCGCCGAATTACCTTTGACCCTCCCCGGTGGCGAGGTGATCCACCTGCAGGAAGTGGCGGAGATCATCGACACCCACGAGGACGAGCGCCTGCGCGCACGCCTCAATGGCATCCCGGGCATCAAGCTGTCCATCCAGAAGCAACCCAACGCCAATACCGTGGCCGTGGTCGATGCGGTGCGGGATCGTCTCGTCTGGCTGCAAGAACAGGGGCTGATGCCCCCCGACATCGAACTGCGCAGTGTGGATGACCAGTCCATCTACATCCGCCATGCCCTGACCAACTCCGCCACGGCCGCCGTCAGTGGCGCCATCCTGGCCATGCTGGTGGTGTTCGTGTTCCTAGGCAATCTGCGCCGCACCCTCATCATCGGCAGTGCCATCCCCATCGCCATCATGGTGACCTTCGTGTTCATGGGGGTAGGCGGGCTGACGCTCAACATCATGACCCTCGGCGGCCTGGCGCTGGGCGTGGGGCTGATCGTCGACAACACCATCGTCATGCTGGAGAACATCTATCGCCACCAGCGCATGGGCGAGGGCGACCTGGACGCCGGCACGCATGCCGCCCAGGAGGTGAACAGCGCCATCGTCGCCTCCACCAGCACCAACCTGGCGGCGGTGCTGCCCTTCCTGTTCATCGGCGGCCTGACGGGGCTGTTGTTCCGGGAGCTGATCTTCACCATTTCCGCCGCCATCCTTGCCTCATTGGTCATTGCCCTTACCCTGGTCCCGGCCCTGGCGGCCAAGGTCCATACCCTGGAATCGGGGTGGCTGCGCAAGCGCGTGGACGGCGGTATGGCCTGGTTACAGGAGCGCTATTCGCATCTGCTGGGCGGTATCCTGAAGGTGCCCTACCTGGTGGTCCTGGCAGGCGTCATCATGCTGATCCTGGCCAGCCAGAGCTTTATCGGCAAGCCGGAGATCTTTTTGCCTGATATGGATGACGGCCGGGTCAGGATCAATATTACCAGTGATCCAGGGTCCACCATCGACCAGACGGATGAACGCGTACGCATCATCGAAGAACTATTGACCAAGCAACCGGAAGTGGCCCACGTGTTTACGCTGGTG
>DATHUT010000169.1:0-3879 GCA_035462005.1 Gammaproteobacteria bacterium
GGGGCAGGGACCGGCATGGGCTCGGGCTTGCCGACGCCATAGCCCTGGGCATAGTCCACCCCCAGGTCCCGCAAGCGTTCCAGGATGGCGTCATTTTCCACGAACTCGGCAATGGTCTTGATGCCGAGCACATGGCCCACCTGGTTGATGGCGCTGACGATGGCGCTGTCCATGGCATCGGTCACCATGTCCTTGACGAAGCTGCCGTCGATCTTGAGGAAATCCACGGGCAGGTTCTTGAGATAAGCGAAGGAGCTGAGCCCGCTGCCAAAGTCATCCAGGGCGAAGCGGCAGCCCATGTCTTTCATGTTGCGAATGAAACGGCTGGCGTTTTCCAGGTTGAACACCGCGGCGGTCTCGGTGATTTCGAAACAGATCTGGGCCGTGGGCACGCCGTAGTTCTCCAGCTGTGTGCGGATGAAAGCATACAGGGAGTCATCGTTGAAGGAGGCGCCCGACAGATTGATGGAAAAGCGGGTACGCGCGGCCGTTTCGGGTTCGTACTGGCGCAGCTGGGCGTAGTGCTGGAAGGCGGTCTCGATCACCCAGCGGTCCAGTGAGCTCATCAGGTTGTAGCGTTCCGCGGAAGGGATGAACAACCCCGGCGGCACCAGGCTGCCGTCCGCTTCACGCAGGCGGATCAGCAACTCGTAGTGCAGTTCCCGGCTGTCGCCCTGCAGTGGCACGATGGCCTGGCGGAACAGCTCGAAGCGGTTCTCCTTCATGGCCTGGTTGATGCGTGATACCCATTGCATCTCGCTGTGGTGGCGGGTGTGCTCGGCGTCTCCTTCCTGGTAGACGTGGATGCGGCGGCGGCCCGATTCCTTGGCCACGAAACAGGCCACGTCCGCGGCACTCAGGGCAAAGCTGGGGGTGATACCGTCGCCGGTGATGGGTACCAGACCGATGCTCACGGAAATGTCGAAGCTGCTATTCTCCCAGCGGAACTGGAAGGACTCCACTACCCGCAGGATGCGTTCGGCGATCTGCCGACTCTGATCAATATCACTGTTATCCAGCAGGACACCAAATTCATCGCCGCCAAGCCGGGCCAGGTTGGCGTTTTCGGGCAGGTGGCGCACCAGCAGCTGTGACAGTTCCTTGAGCAACTCGTCGCCGGCGCTGTGGCCACAGGTATCGTTGACTACCTTGAACTGGTCCAGGTCGAGGTAGAGCAGGGCATGTTGGTGTTGGCTGTTGGCGCTGTCCTCGATGAGTTCCGCCAGCAGGTTGTCGAACTCTCCGCGGTTGGAAAGTCCGGTCAGGCTGTCATGGGTGGCCTGCCAGGAGATCTGGCGCGCCATGCGCCGTTCCTGGGTGACGTCGTGGAACACCAGCACGACGCCGATCACCTCGTCCTCGCGGTTGAAGATGGGCGCGGCGGAGTCCTCGATATGGAACTCCTCGCCCCGGCGGTTCACCAGCAGGACATTTTCCTCCAGGCTGACGACGTTGCCACTGCGCAGGCAGGCCTGGGCCGGGCTGGGCATGGGCTGGCGGCTGGCTTCGGAGATCAACGGCAGCACTTCGGTGAGCGGTCGGCCGCGGGCCTCGCCATGGGTCCAGCCGCTGATGTTCTCTGCCACCGGATTCACATAGTCCACGAGGCCGTCGCGGTCGGTGGTGATGACCCCGTCGCCGATGGAATGCAGGGTGACCAGGGCTCGTTCCCGTTCCTCGTAGAGGGCCTTTTCCGCCTGGCGGCGCTTGCGACGATCCTCGGCCTCGCGCAATTCCCGGTCGATCGCCGGCACCAGGCGGGTGAGGTTGTCCTTGAGGATGTAGTCATTGGCCCCCGAACGCATGGCCTCCACGGCGAATTCCTCACCCACGGTGCCGGACACCAGGATGAAGGGCAGGTCGCGATCGAAGGCGCGTACGATACGCAGGGCCTCCAGACCGCTGAAGGAGGGCATGGCGTAATCGGAAATGACGATGTCCCAGGGCTGCTGCCGAAGTGTTGTCTCGACCGTAGCCGCCGACTGTACCCGGATGTGGCGCGGCGCGTAGCCGGCCTGGCGCAGCCGCAGCAGCACCAGTTCGGCGTCGTCCTCCACATCCTCGATCATCAGTACATCGATGGCTTTGCTCATTGGGTCAACAGTCCTTTGCGGGCCGTCGTATGGGTCGACAGCGCCGGGTCCGGTGCCCGGAGGCACCCATCCAGGTGGATGAATTCAATAGTATTTACTGCGATGCTAACGGCGGGATCCAGGGAACATTTAACGACATCCCGGTAGACGCGCCGGACCAGGATTTATTCCTCGCCGGCCGCTATCGCCGCCGAACCCTCATCTCGAGTCCAATAGCCTGATTTACCACCGCTTTTCTCGACAAGCCGGACCTGTTCGATGGACATCCCACGGTCCACGGCCTTGCACATGTCATAGATCGTCAGCAGGGCGATCTGCACCGCGGTCAGGGCCTCCATCTCCACGCCCGTGGGGCCACGGGTGGCGACCGTGGCGCGCACATGTACCGCTGCAGGCTCCGCTTCGGTCCAGAGGTCCAGTTCCACCCGGGTCAGGGCCAGGGGGTGGCAGAGGGGAATGAGATCGGCGGTGCGCTTGGCCGCCATGATACCGGCAATGCGGGCGATGCCCAGTACGTCGCCCTTGTTATGGTCGCCGGCACGGATGCGCGCCAGGGTGTCGGGCAGCATGCGGATACAACCCGCGGCTGTGGCCTGGCGTTGGGTATCGGGCTTGGCGCCCACATCTACCATGTGGGCCTCGCCGGCGGTGTTGAAATGGGTCAGATCTTTCATGGGAGTACCGGGCTTGGGGCTATGGGGCCCGTGCTACAATCCGGACACGATGTCTTGATCAATCATAGGCCTACCATGGGCAACGCGCCAACTGTAACATCTGTCAGTATCCGGGTGAAATTCTTCGCCAGTCTGCGCGAGCGCCTGGGCCGTGGCGAGGCATCCCTGCAGGTCCCGGCGGGCAGCAGTGTGGCCGAGGTCTGGACCCGGGCCACGGACGAGACCGCCATCCCTGAGCGCCTGCTGGTGGCCGTGAACATGGAATATGTGGACTGGCGGCAGTCCGTGAACGAGGGCGATGAAGTGGCCTTCTTCCCGCCCGTGACGGGGGGCTGAGCATGTCCGTCGCCGTGCGTGCCGAAGCCTTCGATCCCTGGCGCGAGTTGCAGGCGCACCAGGACGCCGTTGTGGCACCGGGCAGCTATGGCGCCACGGCGGTGTTCGTGGGCACCATGCGTGATTTCAATGCGGGTGACGGGGTGAGCAGCCTGCGTCTCGAACACTATCCCGGCATGACCGAGCAGTACCTGGAAACCATCAGTCACGAGGCGCGTCGGCGCTGGGACTTGCTCGACACCCTCATCCTGCACCGGGTCGGTGACCTGGAACCCAACGAGCCGATCGTGCTGGTGGCGGTCTGGTCCAGCCACCGCGCCGCTGCCTTCGAGGCCAGCCGCTGGCTGATGGAGGAGCTGAAATCGCGCGCGCCCTTCTGGAAAAAGGAAGTGCTTGCGGAAGGCGGGGAACGCTGGGTGGAACACAACACGCCGGGATGAAGAAGACGCCGTAGGAGCGGCTTTAGCCGCGAATGTGCGACGCTGTCCAAGGCTGTTCGCGGCTAAAGCCGCACCTACGGCGTCTTCTTCATCCCGGCGTGTTGTGCTCCACCCAGCGTTCCCCGCCTTCCGCGAGCACTTCCTTTTTCCAGAAGGGGGCACGCGATTTCAACTCCTCCATCAGCCAGCGGCTGGCCTCGAAGGCAGCGGCGCGGTGGCTGGACCAGGCCGCCACCAGCACGATCGGCTCGTTGGGTTCCAGGTCACCCACCCGGTGCAGGATGAGGGTGTCGAGCAGGTCCCAGCGCCGACGCGCCTCGTGACTGATGGTTTCCA
>DATHUT010000170.1:0-7165 GCA_035462005.1 Gammaproteobacteria bacterium
CTCATTACTGCTGGATTAAGGAAGCTCTGATGAATGTCTTGCTTGTCATGCCCGCGAAGGCGGGCATCCAGGTATTTCAAAAACAAGGATGGCCGCCTTCGCGGGCATGACGAATAAATCAGACCATCCTTAATTAAAATATCCACATCAGGCGGCCTCCGACTCATTCGGTTTGGTGCAACAGCTCCTGGTAGGACTCTTCGAACAGCTTGACGCCGTCGTCCTGCAAGATATTGCCGACCTCATTCATGTCAATACCCAGGCGTTTCAGGTCCGCCAGGTGCATCTCCGCTTCAGCAATATTCTCCTCCAGCCGACTTTCCGCCTGACCATGATCGCGCAGCGCGTCCAGTGTCTTGTCGGGCAGGGTGTTGATGGTCTCCGGGCCGATCAGCGGTTCCACGTACAGCAGGTCAGGGTAATCCGGATTCTTCACCCCGGTGCTTGCCCACAGCAGGTATTGCGGCCTCGCATCCTGTTGCGCCAGCGCGGCAAAGGCTTCCCCGTGAAAGATCTGCAGATAACGCTGATAGGCAAGCCTGGCCATGGCCACCGCAGTCTTGCCGCGCAGCGCCCTCGCCTCCTCGGTGCCGATCGCATCGAGCCGGCTATCGACCAGGGTATCCACGCGCGACAGGAACAGGCTGGCCACCGCCTTGCTGCGGCGCACATCGGCGCCGGATTGCGCACGTGCGGTGAGTCCGCGAATATAGGCGGCGAATATCGCCTCGGTCTGTTCGATGGAGAACAGCAGCGTAACGTTGACGTTGATGCCCAGCATGGTCAGCGCCTCGAAGGCATCGAGACCCTCGGGCGTACCCGGCACCTTGACCAACAGGTTTCGCCTGTCCACCGCGGTGGACAGGCGTTGTGCCTCTTCCACGGTCCGCACGGCATCGTGGGCCCAGCGCGGTGCCACTTCGAGACTGACGTAGCCATCGTTCCCACCACTGGCTTCATAGGTGGGTAGCAGCAGGTCGCAGGCATCACGAATGTCGGGGATGGCCAATGCTTCGTAGCGACGCTCGGCGTCCGGCTCTCCCTCCTTCAGCCGCGCCAGGTCGTCGGCGTAATGCGGGCTGCTTTTCAGTGCTTTCTGAAAGATCGACGGGTTCGACGTCACGCCCGACACGCCATCCTCACGGATCCAGCGGGCCAACGTGCCATCGCGTAGCAGATTGCGCGACAGGTTGTCGAGCCAGAGACTTTGTCCAAGGGTAGTGATTTTTTGTGTAACATTCATGACAATCCTTCGTGCGTGATGGGAGCAACTCGTATGAAGTCAGGGGAACGGTTTGCCGCTCAATTTTTCCATGGGTCGGTAGTAACACCTAACATCGAGTCATACATTTCCGCAGACATGCAAGGTTTTTTATGTTCGCCTACGCACACGTCGTCAGCGGGAGACGCCGCAAGCAACATAAAATCATGGAGATAATAATCTCACCCGATCTCCCCGTCGCCAAGTCCCGACAGTTAAAAATGTACTACCCTTTCTAAGCACTCGTTATAACAGATGTTTTACCTCTGGCACGCCTTCTGCAATGTGCGCTATGTAACGTCACGAAAGGGAGAGACTTCATGACTATCTTACACGGCCCCAGACTCAATTGTTTGCTCGCGGCGATTCCGGAAACGGAATACAGCCGGATCGCAGGCGATCTCGAGCCTGTATCCTTGCCGCGCACCACGGTGTTGTATGACTTCAACGATCACCTGGAATACATTTACTTTCCAGTCACACTGACTGCTTCCCTTATCTGTTCAATGGAAGACGGTAGCTCCGTCGAGGTTTCCGAAGTGGGGAATGAAGGCGTGCTGGATATTTCGGTTTTGCTGGGTGGCGAGGGAGCACTGACGCAAGCCGTCGTGCAAACCGACGGTCATGCCTATCGAATGAGCACAACGCGATTGCGCCGGGAATTATCCCGGGGCGGTGCGCTGCAACATGTCCTGATGCGCTATACCCAAACCCTGATCGCGCAGATGGCGCAGACTACCGGATGCGTCCGACGGCACTCAGTAGAACAACAACTCTGCCGTTGCCTGCTGCTCAATTTCGACCGCACGCGCTCCAGGAACCTGTCCATGACACAGGAGGCAATGGCCAATATGCTGGGCGTTCGACGTGAGAGCGTAAGCGAGGCTGCCACGCGCCTGCAGTCAGCCGGCTACATCAGTTACAAAAGGGGGCACATCGAGGTCTTGAACCGTTCTGGCCTGGAAAACCAGGCTTGCGAATGCTATGGCTTCGTCAAGAAGGAGTTTGATCGACTTCGTGCCGACCTCATACCTTGCTGACAGCGCGAGAGGAGACTTATCTCGTCGTTCCCGTGCATGCGCGGGAACGACGGGTATGGATTGATCAGTACTGCGTGTCCGCCAGTTCACGCATGACCTCGCTCAAGGATGCCTCGCGGTTGTCCACCAGGCACACCAGGTTGCCGAGACTGCATACCGTGGCATCCTTGCCATGCACGATCCAGCCCTTGGGCGGGGTCCAGCCGCGTACCTGGCTGAACATGGACAACTGATCGGCATGGCTCTGCAGAATGCGTCGATAGTCATGGGCGAACATGGCCAGGCCGGCCATATGTTGTTCTTCCAGGACACCATGACCTTCCACCAGGGCGCCATCATCGCGGAAATGGCACACTGCGTTCACGCCATCGATCGCCAGCAAACGTCGTATCATGATCGCCCCCTATACACCCAGGGCATCGTAGGCGGCCTGGTAGTCCGCTTCTTCGTTGCGCAGGATCACACCACGATTGCCGCTGGAGACGGTGGACCAGTCGAAACCTACCAGGGTGAAACCCTCGACGGGATAGAAGCCCGCTTGTCCGGTTACTTTTTCCCAGCCGCGTGCCTGCATGGTGGCGATGGAGATATTGGCGATACAAACATGGGAGACCAGGTCAAGGATGTCCGGGGTAAGCTCATTGCCCTCGGCGAGGCGATGCTCGGTCAGTTCACCGCGGTCGGAAAATTCGAAGCTGGCGATGGCGCCGGGAAGTTTCATCAGTTCATCGAGGCTTTGCATGCATGGTTCCTCTGTTCATTTATTCCAGAATCGCTGATCACTTTGTCATGCCGGCGCAGGCCGGCATGACAAACAAAAAAATCAGTGATTCCTTGCCTTATTGCGGGTGTGATTTTACGGACCAACATTCAAATCAGGTCCTCGGGTTCACGCCCCAAATGTTTGTGCATCAGCCGCATCACTTCGTTCAGTGAGGTGGCGGTATTGTCCAGAAAACAGAACACATTGGCCATGACGCACACGGTGAAATGAGGTCCGCGCACGCTCCAGCCCGAGGCCGGGTTGAAGGGACAAGGGTCCATGCCGAGCGCCAGAAAATGGGTCTGCATGTGGGCGCTGAGGTTGGTGGCGCGACACATGATGGAGGCCATGCGCGCATGTTCCTCGCTCAGTTCGCCCTTGCATTGAAATCGGTCACCCCGGTAGGAATATTCACCGGCCGCGATCACGCCCGGCCTGGCAGCCAGTTCAGCCACGATACTCATCCTGCTCCTGCCCCCTGCTGGTTTTGATATTTATCAGGTCTTGTCTGTTTACCACAGCTCCAGCGGGGTTGCCAACTTGATCGATCCGTCGCTTGTGGTTAGAGTGAACAGCTTGGCGATCTGTTTGCCCATTCCCGATGAACCCTGCCCCTTCCCAGACACCCTATCAACCCGCCGGCCTGCTGCCGCGCCTCGGCGCCGTCTTCTACGATAGCCTGCTGTTGTTGGCGGTATGGTTCTGCGCCACGGCCATCCTGCTGCCCTTTACCCATGGCGAGGCACTGCAAGCCGGCAATCCCCTCTTTACCAGCTACCTGTTCATGGTGAGCTTTTTCTTCTACGGCTGGTTCTGGGTACACGGTGGCCAGACCCTGGGCCTGCGCGCCTGGCGACTGCGGGTGCAGCGCCCCGACGGCCGCCCCATCACCTGGCTGCAGGCGCTGCTGCGCTTTCTCACCGCCATGGTTTCCTGGGCCGCGCTGGGGATGGGTTTCTGGTGGATCCTGTTCGACAAACGGAAGCGCGGCTGGCATGACCTGTATTCGGAAACCGAAATGGTGCGCGTGTCCAAGGATTACCTGCGTTCGGTCCGCTGAAGATGCCATAGGAGCGGCCTCTGGCCGCGAACGGTGATGCCACGACTATTCGCGGCCAGAGGCCGCTCCTACACTCTGCGTAGTGCCCAGATACCCCCGGACAGGAACAGCAGGATGGGGGCAAAGGCGCTGACCACCGGGTGTATGCCATAGACCTGGCCGGTGTGGCTGAGGATCTGCACCAGCAGCTGGAACCCGATACCCACCATCACGCCCACCAGCAAACGCTGGCCGGCACCCACGTTGCGCAGGGAACCAAACACGAAGGGTACCGCCAGGAACAGCATCACCAGGCCCGCCAGGGGGGCACTGAGCCGCAACCACAGCGCCAGCTGGTGGCGTTCCGCCTCCAGGCCATTGCTGGCCAGGTAATCGATGTAGCGCCGTAGTTCCCGCACCGACATGCTTTCGGGCTCCAGTACCACCACGTCCAGCACCCCCGGCATCATGAGCTGCGCCCATTGCGCCCGTTCCTCACGGCTGACTTGCACGCTGGCGGACTCGAAACGGCTGGTACGGACCCGACTCAACTCCCAGATTCCCTCCTGGTGACGCGC
Source organism: Gammaproteobacteria bacterium (assembly GCA_035462005.1). Classification (GTDB taxonomy): domain Bacteria; phylum Pseudomonadota; class Gammaproteobacteria; order DSM-19610; family DSM-19610; genus JAIVHA01. Next base: position 4,682 of record DATHUT010000170.1, read on the forward strand.
ACGGGCGATCCGGGTGGCACTCTCGAGATGATGGTCGGCGTCGAGTTCATAGACGAACACATCCTGCAGGTCACCGGGATCGTCCATGCGACGGATATGGACGAAACGGTTTTCATCCCGGATCCAGTAGCCGTGCCGGCTCTGGAAGGTGGTGCGGTCATGGAGTGCCTGTTCGCGCAGCGCCTGGCCCTGCCGGTCAGCCTCCGGGGCGACGAACTCCCCCAGCAGGGTGGTCACGGCCAGCATCAGGATCCCCACCTGCAGCACCGAGGCGATCACCCGCCGCACGGAAAAGCCTGCCGCGCGCATGGCCACCAGTTCGCTGTTGGAGGCGAGCATGCCCAGGCCCATGAGACTGCCCAGCAGGGCGGCCATGGGGAACAGTTCATGGATCCGGCGCGGGATGGTGAGGGCGATATAGGCCAGGGCGTCCAGGGCGTGGTAATTGCCGCGGCCGATGTCGCCCACCTCACCGATGAAGGAAAAAAACACATCCAGGGCCAGCACCACCAGCAAGGCGATCAGCGTGCCGCCCAGCACCACGCGGGCGATGTAGCGATCCAGGATGCCCATCAGCATCATGTCCGCACCCACAGGCGCCGCACCCGTGTCCATTGCAGTAATAGTACTCCCAGCAGTACCGGCAGCAGGTGCACCCACCAGATGCCGATGATCGGTGGTAGCGCGCCCTGCTCCAGCCAGACCCGCGCGGTGCCCATCAGGTTGTAGTAGATGATGAACGCCAGCACCCCCACGGCGAGCCGGCCATAGCGCCCCTGGCGCGGCGTGGTGCGACACAGGGGTACGGCCATGAACACCAGCACCAGGGCCGCCACCGGCACCGACAGGCGCCACTGCAGCTCGGCCTGTTCGCGGCGGTCGCGGGAGCCCCATAGCGCATGGCTGGGGGTGGCGTCCTCCTTGCGGAAGCCGCTGGCCGGTCCCGGCTCCAGCAGCACGCCGTGCTGGCGAAATTCCAGTACCTGGTAGTCGGCCTGGCCCGGCAGCCCCTCGTAGCGCGTACCCTCCACCAGCACCAGGAAACGATCACCGGTATCGGCATCCCAGGTCTGGTAGGCGCGATCGGCCACGATCACCCGTTCGACGCCCTCGTCGCGGGCATGCACGAACACCTTTTCCATGGAGGCACGGTCGCGGGAAATGGATTCGGCATAGAACACCAGGGCGCCGCCGCGAATTTCCTTGAAGCGCCCGGCGCCGACACCGCTGATATCGGCATTCTGCTGCGCCTGCGTCCGCACCTCGTAGCCCAGGGCGGCGGTGTGAGGCACCAGGTAGAGGGCGGCCCAGCCCAGGGCCAGTGCCGCCACCAGGGCCAGGGCCATGAGTGGCCGGTAGAGCCGGGCGGTGCCCACCCCGCAGGCGGCCAGGGCGGCCATCTCACTGTCCTTGTAGAGGCGCCCGAGGCCCAGCATGACCCCCAGGAACAGGGCCAGGGGCATGATGAATACCAGGAATTCCACGGACTTCAGGCCCAGCAGGCGAAACACCGCGGCGCCCGGCAGCTCGCCAGCGGCGGCCTGGGCCAGGTAGCGGGACAGGCGCGCGCTCACCAGGATCAGCCACAGCACCAGGGTCACGGCGAGCCAGGTGAGTACTACCTCGCGCACCAGATAGCGATCGATTATCGAGCCCAAGGCCGTCCGTCCTGCTGAATGAAAATCATCAATGTTTCCCGTACACTGCGAGTCCTGCCAGGCCCGTCCCGGCGGTCGGCGGCGAGAGCCTGGCTACCCTATACCAGGCATCCGACCCGCTGCAAATCGATTCATGAGGTTCTGGGGAGATATGGTCATGCATTTCAGCGTCAAAAGCGGCAGTCCGGAAAAACAGCGTGGCGCCTGCCTCGTGGTGGGTGTGCACGAACCCCGCCACCTGAGTGACGCGGCCAAGGTGCTGGACGCGGCCAGCGATGGAGCACTGGCCGCCATTGTGCGCCGTGGGGACCATGGCGGCCAAGCCGGTGAGACCCTGATGCTGCACAACCTGCCCGGCCTGGCCTGCGAGCGCGTGCTGCTGGTGGGCCTGGGCAAGAAGGGCGAGTTTCACGATGCCGCCTACCGCAAGGCCTGCAGCGCAGCCGCCAGCGCCCTGGACAAGAGCGGCGCCACCGAGGCCATCAGCTATCTGACCGATCTGCCCCTGAAGGGTCGCGACACCTATTGGAAGGCGAGCCAGGCCGTGGTCGCCAGTGCCAGTGCCTGCTACCGTTTCGACGAGACCAAGAGCAAAAAGGAACCGCCGAAACGGCCGCTCAAGAAACTGACCCTCGCCCTGACCGAACGCAACGAAGTACCGGAAGGAGAACGGGGGCTGCACGACGGCCAGGCCATCGCCAACGGCATGGCCCTGGCGCAACGGCTGGGCAACCTGCCCGGCAATATCTGCACCCCTAGCTTCCTCGCCGAGCAGGCCCGCGAGCTGGGCAAGACCCATCGCAAGCTCAAGGTGGACGTGCTCGAG
>DATHUT010000171.1:0-2923 GCA_035462005.1 Gammaproteobacteria bacterium
TTCCGCCCTCAAGCTCGGCCAGGCCCGTGGCGCCGCCATCTGCGCCGGGGTCATCCAGGAACTGCCGGTGGCCGAATATTCCCCGCGCGAAATCAAGCAGGCCGTGGTGGGCAAGGGCAGCGCCGACAAGGCCCAGGTACAGCACATGATCCGGGTGCTGCTGAATCTTTCCGCCACGCCCCAGGCCGATGCCGCCGATGCGCTGGCCGTGGCGGTCTGTCATGGCCATCGCGGACAGACCCTGGCGCGCGTGCCCGAGGCCGTGGCCAGCCGCGGCGGGCGGCTGCGATGATTGGCCGGCTGCGCGGGACGCTGCTGGACAAACAGCCTCCGGAGCTGCTGATCGATGTGCAGGGGGTAGGCTATGAGGTGCAGGCTCCCATGACCACCTTCTACGAGCTGCCCGCCACCGGCAGCGAGGTCCTCCTGCATACCCACCTGGTGGTGCGCGAGGATGCCCACACCCTCTATGGCTTCAGCCGGCTGGCGGATCGCGCCCTGTTCCGCGCCCTCATCAAGGTCAACGGCGTGGGCGCCCGCATGGCGCTCGCCATCCTCTCCGGCATGGATGCCACTGCCTTCGTGCATTGCGTGCAGGACAAGGACATTGCCGCCCTGGTGCGCCTGCCCGGGGTGGGCAGGAAGACCGCCGAACGCCTGATCGTGGAAATGGCCGATCGCCTCGCCGACTGGCAGCCCCCCGGGTCGACCTCGGCAGCGGGTGCACGGGCACCCCTGGAAGTACGTTCCAACCCCGTGGAGGAAGCCGTCGGCGCCCTCATCGCACTCGGTTACAAGCCCCCCGAGGCGAGCCGCATGGTGCGTGCCATCGACGCCAAGGACCTGGGCGCGGAAGACATCATCCGCCTGGCCCTGCAGGCGACGGTGAAATAGCGTTTCAGGGAACTGCTGGGTGGGAGAAAGGCAAGAAAAAACCTTGAAAACGCCAAGGGCGCCAAGAACGCCAAGTACGCCAAGGTAATCTTGTTATAACGAAGTCGCCGAGATATTTATGTTCGGGAATTGCGCCAGCTTTTCGTGCCGGGGTTTAGTCAGAATATTATTGTTTTGAAAGATTTTCTTGGTGGCCTTGGCGTTCTTGGCGCCCTTGGCGTTTCCAAGGTTTTCCTATCAGTAACAACCTTATCTAAATGCCAACCCATCCCAGTTTGCCGTACACTCTGCCCATGATTGAACCCGATCGACTCGTGACCCCCACCGGCTCTCCCCAGGACGAGGCGCTGGACCGCGCCATCCGGCCCAGGACCCTGGCGGAGTACGTGGGCCAGCCCAGGGTCTCCGAGCAGATGGAGATCTTCATCCAGGCGGCGCGCGGCCGTGGCGATGCCCTGGACCATGTGCTCATCTTCGGGCCGCCGGGGCTGGGCAAGACCACCCTGGCCCACATCATCGCCAACGAGATGAGCGGGACCCTGCGTCATACCTCCGGCCCGGTGCTGGAGAAGGCCGGTGACCTGGCGGCCCTGCTCACCAACCTCGAGGCCGGCGACGTGCTGTTCGTGGACGAGATCCACCGCTTGAGCCCGGTGGTGGAGGAAATCCTCTATCCCGCCATGGAGGATTACCAGCTCGATATCGTCATCGGCGAAGGGCCGGCGGCCCGCTCCATCAAGCTGGATCTGCCGCCCTTTACCCTGGTAGGGGCGACCACCCGTGCCGGCCTGCTCACCTCGCCCTTGCGTGACCGCTTCGGCATCGTGCAGCGCCTGGAGTTCTATAACGCGACGGATCTGGCCGCCATCGTGCAGCGTTCTGCGCGCATCCTGGGCATCCCGCTCGATGACGGTGGAGCGCTGGAACTGGCGCGCCGTTCGCGCGGCACGCCGCGCATCGCCAACCGGCTGCTGCGCCGGGTGCGCGACTATGCCGAGGTGAAGGCCGGCGGGCGCCTGGACGCGGAGGTGGCGACACGCGCCATGGAGTTGCTGGAGGTGGATCCGCAGGGCTTCGACGCCCAGGATCGCCGCTTGTTGCGCACCATCATCGAAAAGTTCGACGGCGGCCCGGTGGGAGTGGACAACCTGTCCGCGGCCATCGGCGAGGAACGTGGCACCATCGAGGATGTGTTGGAGCCCTACCTCATCCAGCAAGGCTTCCTCATGCGCACGCCGCGTGGCCGCGTGGCCACCCGCCATGCCTGGCTGCAGCTGGGCCTGCAGCCACCGCAGACCTTGCCCGGCACCGGCGATACCCTGCCGCTGCTGGACGAGGACTCTATCCCGCAGTGAGCCTTCCGGGCTGACAGCATCCAGTTCCCTGCTATGCGCCTGCGACTATTTCGACCCGCTTCTATCCTGCGCCTGATCCTGGTGGGCTTCGGCCTGGTGGCCGTGCCTCTGATGGTGGCCCTGGTGCATGCCGCTCTGGCCGTGGATCGCATGGCAAGCCGCAGTCAGGAGGCTGTGCACCAGGCCGTGGAGGCCACCCGCAACAGCCAGGCGCTGGTGGAGGCCATCACCGGTATGGAGCGCAATGCGCGCCAGTACCAGGCCCTGGGCGACCCAGCCCTGTTTGAGGTCTATGCCGTCAATCATGCGAGCTTCCAGCAGACACTGGATACCCTTGGGAACCTTCCCCTGACACCCAACCAACATGACCTGCTGCTGCGCATGGCGTTAGCAGAAGAGGATATTTACCAGCTGCTGGCCCAAGCGCGGCCGGAGACCGGCCTGACCATCGTGGAAGCGGGCCGTTTCACGGAGCTGGCGAGCCTGGCGGAAGCCTTCCTGAACCATAGCCAGGATGCCATCCGAAATGAGGTGGACACCATGCGCGATCTGGCCCTGGAGACCCAGCGCCTGCTGGTCCTGCAGGCAGTGGCCCTGGTGCCCGTGGCACTCCTGTTGATGGTGCTGTTCACGGCTCTGATCGCACGCCCGGTGCGCCAGCTCGACCACGCCAT
>DATHUT010000172.1:0-4521 GCA_035462005.1 Gammaproteobacteria bacterium
GATCACCGCCACCGGCAGGTCCGGGAATTGTTGCTGGATCTCTTCCACCAGGGTCAGGCCGTTACCGTCGGGCAGGCGCATGTCGGTGAGGCACAGGTCGAAGTGCTGGCTGGCGAGCAGGCCGCGCGCCTCCTTGAGGTCAGCCGCTGCGCGGGTCTCGATGTTCATGCGCCCCAGGGTCAGCTCCAGCAGCTCGCGGATGTCCGGTTCGTCGTCGACTACTAGTGCGGTGTGAGTTGCCATGTCGTGCTTCCAGTCTGTCGATGTGCCGCTTCCCCGTAGGAGCGGCCTTGGCCGCGAATGTTCGCGGGCAGAGCCCGCTCCTACGGGGTCATTCATTCACTCACCCGCGGCAGCTCGATGCGGAAACAACTGCCGCCGTCCGGTACCGCATCATACCGCAGGCGCGCCTGATTGCTTTCGCATAGCTCGCGGGCGATGTACAGGCCCAGGCCGGTGCCCTGGGGCGCGGTGGTGAAGAAGGGCTCGAAGATGTTATCGCGCGCCTCGGGGGAGATGCCGGGGCCGTTGTCGATCACCTCGATGAAGGGCTTGCCACCGGGTTCCAGGTAGCCGGTGTTGATACGCACCCGCACCGGCTGGCCGTGGGCGCCGCCGTGTTCCAGGGCATTCTGCAACAGGTTCCAGAGCACCTGGTGCAGATGGCTGGGGTCCATTTCCGCCTGCACGACTCCGGATGTGTACAGCTGGATCTGGCCGGCACTGGTGTGCAGGGTGGCGTTGAACTCGGCCAGGAAGTGTTCCAGCCAGCTGCCCAGCTCCAGCGACTGGGGGGCGTTCTGGCGCCGCCGTGACAGTTGCAGCACGTTTTCGATAATGCCGTTCATGCGCTGGGCGTGGTTGCGCACGATCTGCACCAGGCGCTGGTCGCCGGCACCCAGCTGGTCCGATTCCGCCAGCAGCTGGGCGGCATGGCTGATGGCACCCAGGGGGTTGCGGACCTCGTGGGCGATGCTGGCGGTGAGCCGACCCAGCGAGGCGAGCTTCATCTGCTGGGCCTGTTCCGCGAGGGCCGTGCTGTCTTCCAGAGAAATGATGGCGCCCACGCCGCTGGCAGTGCCCAGGCGGGTGAACTTGGGGATCAGCCCCGTCTCGCTGCCCTCCGGGCGCAGGATGGGCGGGGTCCAGTCGGGGTTCTTGCACCAGGTGTTCAGGTGCTGGTGCAGTTCCGGGAAGATCTCGGCGATGGGCCGGCCCGCCTGCTCCGGCGGCATGCCCAGCTGCATCCAGGCGGTGCGGTTCATGAGCCGTACCCGGCCTTCCGGATCCACCACTACGATGCCCGACTGCAGGCGCTGGACGATGCGTTCGTTGAGTTCCCGCAGGTTGGCGAGGTCGACGCCGCGCTGTTCCGCCAGCTCCTCGCTCTCGCGCAGGCGCAGGGCCAGCATGCGTGCCATGGCGGCGGTGGCGAAGAAGGCCGCGCCCAGCAGGCCCGACTGGGTGATCCCGCCGGCGGGAATGGCGATGTTCTGCAGGAAGGCGATGCCATACTGGCCCAATACCGCCAGGGTGGCGATGGCCGCGAACAGGTAGGCCGGCCGTCCCGGCATCAGCAGGCTGCCGGCGGCGACCGCCACCACCAGCAGGATGCCGAGGCCGCTGGAGAGACCGCCACTGGCGTGCATCAACAGCGTAATGGCGACGATGTCCACCAGGATCTGCACGGCGGTCTGCAAGCCGAAGGCGGGGCGGCGCAGACGGGCGGCGAAGCCGGCGACGAGGGCGAAGGCGGTATAGAGGATCCCGGTGGCGGCGAACAGCATGGGGACTTCCTGTCCGAGAGGAACGGTGTCGGACAAGATAAAGATGGTGGTGAGCGAGCCGGCGAGGATGAGTCGGTAGAACGTCAGGAAGCGCAGGGGGCCCCAGCTCTGGCTGTCGGGGGCTTTGTCCGAGGTGGCGGTGAAGGGTTCCAGGTAGGCCGGGATCAAGGTTAACCCCGGGTGTGCCGGTCACGATGGTCGGCGGAACAGAAATCCAGGTCATCCTTGCGCGTAGCCTCGTCGCGGGGCAGGTACAGGCCGCAGTGGGCGCAACGCACCATCTGCCCCGGCGCGGCGAGCGGGCGCTTGGGCGCCGGACGGCGGTACATGCGCCGCAGGACGAGCACCACGGCGACGATGGCTAACAGGACGATCAGCAGGCGGATTCCGAACATGGGGGTTAGTTTCCCGGTTGGGGGGAAGGGACGCAAGATCGAAACCTTATTATCGCGTTATTTCGGATTTCCCCCGTCATTCCCGACCCCTTCCCGTCATTCCGGATCCCTCCCTCCCGGCATTCGCCGGAATGACGGTTGTTTTGCACTGCCCACGCCAATATTCCACAATACGCCCTTTCCAACGCCCGGGAGCCCTGCATGCACCTTCACGAACACCAGGCCAAGCAGCTGTTCGCCCATTATGGCATCCCCGTGCCCGAGGGCCGCGTGGCGCACAGCCCCGATGAGGCACTGTCCGCCGCCAAGGCACTGGGCGGTGGACGCTGGGTGGTGAAGGCCCAGGTGCACAGCGGTGGGCGTGGCAAGGCCGGCGGCGTGAAGCTGGTGGAAGGCCTCGACGACCTGGCCCACTTCGCCAACCAGTTGCTGGGTACCACCCTGGTGACCCACCAGACCGGTGCCACGGGACTGCCGGTGCATCGCCTGCTCATCGAGCAGCCCATGGCCATTGCGCGTGAACTGTACCTGAGCGTGCTGGTGGACCGCTCCCGCGAGCAGGTGGTGTTCATGGCCTCGGCCAGCGGCGGCATGGACATCGAGCAGGTGGCGGCGGAAACCCCCGAGGCGATCATTACCGAGGCGGTACACGCGGCGGCGGGCCTGCAGCCCTACCAGTGCCGCAACCTCGCCTTCGCCCTCGGGCTGGAAGGCAAGCAGATCGCCGCGCTTACCACCCTGTTGCTGAACCTCTACCGGCTGATGCAGGACCTGGATGCCAGCCTGCTGGAGATCAATCCCCTGGTGGTGACAGAGGAAGGCACGCTGCTGGCTCTGGATGCCAAGATGGACCTGGACGCCAACGCCCTCTACCGCCACGCCGAGTTGCAGGAATTGCGCGACACCAGCCAGGAGGATGCCCGGGAACTGGCCGCCAGCGAACACGGCCTCAACTACATCACCCTGGACGGCAACATCGCCTGTATGGTGAATGGCGCCGGCCTGGCCATGGCCACCATGGACCTAATCAAGCTGCACGGCGGCGAACCGGCGAATTTCCTCGACGTGGGCGGTGGCGCCACGGCGGAGAAGGTGGCCGAGGCCTTCAAGCTCATCCTCTCCGACCCCAAGGTGAAAGTCATACTGGTGAACATCTTCGGTGGCATCGTGCGTTGCGACCTGATTGCCGAGGGCATTATCCAGGCGGTGAAGGAGGTGCAGATGACGGTGCCGGTGGTGGTGCGGTTGGAAGGGACCAATGTGGAGCAGGGCAAGCGCCTGCTCGCCGATTCGGGCCTGAATGTGCTGACGGCGGATGGCCTTACCGATGCCGCCAAGAAGGCGGTCCACGAGGTGCTCGCCGCATGAGCATCCTTGTCGACAAGAGCACCAAGGTCATCTGCCAGGGTTACACGGGCAAGCAGGGCACCTTCCATTCCGAACAGGCTATCGCCTACGGCACCAACCTGGTCGGTGGCGTCACCCCGGGTAAGGGCGGCCAGCAGCACCTCGAGCGGCCGGTGTTCGACACGGTGCGCGACGCGGTACGTGAGACCGGCGCCACTGCCACCATGATCTATGTGCCGGCACCCTTCGCCGCCGACGCCATCCTGGAAGCGGCCGATGCCGGCATCGAGACCATCGTCTGCATCACCGAAGGCATCCCGGTGCTGGACATGCTCAAGGTGAAGGCGGTGCTCAAGGGCAACGGCAGCCGGCTGATCGGTCCCAACTGTCCGGGCATCATCACCCCCGGCGAGTGCAAGATCGGCATCATGCCGGGTTCCATTCACCAGCCCGGCAGCATCGGCATCGTGTCCCGTTCCGGCACCCTCACCTACGAGGCCGTGCACCAGACCACCGAGGTGGGCCTGGGACAGAGCACCTGCATCGGCATTGGCGGCGATCCCATCCAGGGCCTGAACTTCGTCGACTGCCTGGAGCTGTTCGAGGCCGACCGCCAGACCAAGGGCATCATCCTGGTGGGGGAGATCGGCGGCAACGCCGAGGAGCGCGCCGCCGAGTATATAAAGGCCAAGGTGCGCAAGCCGGTGGTGGCCTACATCGCAGGCGTCACCGCGCCCAAGGGCAAGCGCATGGGCCATGCCGGTGCCATCATCAGCGGTGGCAGCGGTACCGCCGCCGCCAAGATCAATGCCCTGGAGGCCGCCGGTGTGCGCGTTGCCCGCTCCCCCGCGGACATGGGCAAGTTCATGCAGGAATTCTTCACCGGATGAAAAGGGCTCTGACCCCTTTTCGTTTTTCCCTCCCTGTAGGAGCGGCCTCTGGCCGCGAAAGGATTTTGACATTGCAGGTAAAGGAAACCCCTTCGCGGCCAG
>DATHUT010000173.1:0-6246 GCA_035462005.1 Gammaproteobacteria bacterium
CGATAACCTGTCTCACCGTCCCAACTCGCTGAAGAAGAATCCGGACACCAGGCGTTCCACCGGCACAAAGTCATCGGTCAATAGCGGCAGTTCCGCCATGGGTGTTCCCGTCCGCCGCATGGGTTCGGTGACTCGCAGCCACTGACGCTCCAGGCCGCGGCGCGCATACACCACCTCGGGCAGTTCCGGCCCGTTGCTGGCCGAGATCACGAAGGTCATGCGCCCGGGCTCGGAGGGTACCTCGTCCATCCAGGCATCCACGCGGGAAAACTCCGTCTCCAGCGCCTTCATCATGCTCTTGACCAGACGCGGGTCGGGAAAGCCATCCAGTACATTCAGCAGGTAGAGGCCGTCGGGGGCCAGGCGCTCACGGACCAGGCGCACGTACTCGCGCGTCACCAGGTGGTAAGGAATGGAGATATCGTGGAAGGCATCGGCGACGATGACATCGTACTGTTCCTCATCCAGACGCTGAAGCGCGATGCGGGCATCCTCGTGGATTACCCGCATGCCTCCGGTATCGAGGAACAGCTCCTCCTCACCGACACGGGTCACCAGGGGATCCAGCTCGGCCACCGTCACGTCCGCATCGGGAGTGCGCAGGCGCACTGAGCGCGGCAGGGTGTAGGCACCACCGCCGGCGAAAAACCAGCGCAGCGACTCGCTCCGCTGTGGCCCGAAATACTGCAGCGCCAATTCATCCATCAGCTGCACATAGGGCGCCAGCAGCAGACCCGGGTCCGATATGTGGTTGGTGCCGTGCACCAGGTGGTCGAGCACCAGGCTGCGCGTGCCCCCGAAGGGATGGGTACCCGTATCGTCCACCACGCGGATGCAGAAGTAGTTGCTCTCCCGGTCACAGGGATTGGAAAAGCCCTGGCGCGCGTAGGTAAGCCCCACCAGCACCAGGGCCGCCACCAGGATGGCCAGCGGTGTCAGACGCGAGGCACGGCGCAGAAAGGGGGCGGCCAGCAGGAACAGGCCCACGGCGGTGCCGATGATGACGGCACGGGTGCCGTAGAACTGGATCAGCCAGTAGCCGGTGATAAAGGTACCCAGGATGCTGCCCAGGGCCGCCAGGGCGTGCATGCGCCCGACGATGTGGCCGGTACGCCGGTCCAGCGCCAGTGCCAGGGTGGTGAGCAGGGGCGTGACCACCCCGAGCAGCACGCCGGGAATGAAGAACAGCGCCAGGACATAGAAGAAGCTCGCCCCCAGCAGGGTCATCTCGCGTGCCTCGATGAGCGGCGCCACCAGGGTCAGCAGCAGCAGGATCCCCAGGCTGAACAGCCCGCCCAGGGCCAGCGTCACCCCCGCCGCCACCTCGCCGGCACCCCGGTCCGCCCAAACCCCGCCCAGCCAGTTGCCCAGGGACAGGCCGGCGAGGATGACGCCGATGATGGACGTCCAGGTGTAGAGGGAAACTCCTACATAGGGCGCGATCAGGCGACCCGCCACGATCTCCAGTACCAATAGAAAGGCCGAACTGATAAAGATGGTGATGCCGTACCAAGTGACACGCAGGCGATCGGACACGGGGCGCTCCGCTGTGAATCCAGAATGGGGCATCATACCCAAGGGATCACGGGCGGCCAAATGGCTGTGCATCAATGCCACCTGGTCGGACTGCAGTCCGGCAATAGGTCCCTGCCTAGTCCCGCACCCGGAACCAACCCGTCAGGCTGCGCCGCTCCCGTTGGGTCGGTAAAACCTCATGGGGGAAGCGGTCGCTCAGGAAACAGACCAGGGTGCCGCCCTGCGGGACGATGTCCCGGTACTCACCTTCCCCGGTCGCCGCCAGGTAGAGGCGCAGCGCCCCGCCGTCGGCCGGTCCCCATGCGGGGTTCAGATAGAGGATGACCGACACCTTGCGGTGGGTCGCACCGCGGAACTGGTCCAGGTGCTTGCGATAGAAGCTGCCGGGGGGATACAGGGCCATATGCCCCTCGAAGCGGAACAGCCCCAGGAACAGGTGACGGTTGATGGCCAGACGCAGGGATTCCAGGGCAGCAAAATAAGAACGTTGGGCCGCGGTCTCGGGCGCCTCGCCCAGCCAGTGCACCTGGTCGTTGCGGATGTCCGGGCGCAGCTGCAGCGCCATGCCGGTGCCGATGCCCGCCGGCCGGAAGCGCCCCGCCGCGCGGCGCGCATCCAGTTCCGCGGCCAGAGCGGCCACCTGGTCCGGGGCCAGGAAATCCGTACACACGGACCAGCCGGGGCCGGCCAGATCGGCAGCGATACGGTCGCAGGGATCGTCGGGGGGCGGGGTGAGCAGGCAGCCGGGCATGGTGGCGGGATTCTGCGGGGAAACGGCCGGCCGGTAAAGCACCGCCTGTCGCCGCCCTGTAGGAGCGGTCTGAAGGTGAGGCGCAACAGGGGCTCAACGCACCGAGCGATACACCGCCTGGCGGCCGCGCCGACTCAGCACCAGTTGCCAGAGCTGCCCCTGGCCGGAACGGAAGAAGCCGGCGCAGCTGTGCAGATAGTATTTCCACATGCGATAGAAGCGCCGTCCGTAGCTGGCCTCGAGGCGCGGCCAGGCGGCATCGAAATTCCGCCACCAGGCCATGAGGGTGCGATCGTAGTCGGCACCGAAGCTGTGCCAGTCCTCGATGAGAAACTCCCCCTCCACCGCCGCGGTGATCTCCCGCGCCGAGGGCAGCTTGCCATTGGGAAAGATGTAGCGATCGGTCCAGGGATCGACGCCCGCACGGGTCACGAAGTTGCCGATGGTATGCAGCAGGAACAGGCCCTCGTCCTTCATGAGTCGCGCCGCGGTTTCGAAAAAAACCGGGTAGTTTTTCGTGCCCACGTGTTCGAACATGCCCACCGAAACCAGCTTGTCATACCGGCCTTCAAGTTCGCGGTAATCCATCAGCTCGATGTGCACCGGCAGTCCGGCACAACGCTCGCGCGCCAGCTCCTGCTGTTCTTTCGACACGGTGATGCCGGTGACCTCCACGCCATAGTGCGCCGCCGCATGGTGTGCCAGGCCACCCCAGCCGCAACCGATCTCCAGCAGGCGCTCACCGGGCCTGAGTTCCAGCTTGCGGCAGATCATGTCCAGCTTGGCCTGCTGGGCCTCTTCCAGGTTATCGGCCCGTTCCCAGTAGCCGCAGGAATAGCTCATGCTGGAATCGAGCATGGCGGTGAACACGTCATTGCCGATGTCGTAATGGCGCTCGCCCACCTGGAAGGCGCGCTCACGTTTCTGCAGATTGAACAGGCGATGACGCATCACCTGCGCCAGCAGGCGGAGCCGCACCCGACCTACCAGTTTGGTGTCGATGTCATGGCGCAGCAGGTGTGTGAATAGTTCATCCAGCGATTCTGCATCCCACAGCCCGTCCATGTAGGCCTCGCCAAAACCCAACGAGCCATGGGAAAAAATACGGCTGTAGACTTCCGGGTCATATACCTGGATATCCCAGGGCGCGCTACCGTTGAAAGCAACGCCCGCCTCCGCCGCGAGGCGACGCAGGGACTCAGGAGGCGCCGTGGAGCGACGCCCGGTATCCTTCAAGTGGCCCAGGGTCAGCTTGTCGTTGCGGGGCATGGCGGTCACCTTTATATAAACGACAGCGAATTGACAACCTGTCGGGCTGAAGCCCCGCCTACGTCCAACCAGGTTTGGTGCATCACCTTGTAGGCATGACTGCAGCCCGACAAGCCGTTTAATTAACTATAGATGGCAACCCACAACCCGCAAGTTTCCGGCAAAAACTGCGTAAATTCGGGGTAAATGTGCATTTCCGCGCCGATAATGGCACAATGCGCAGGTACTCCACTGTACTGCCATCCTGTTTCCCCCATCCCGTTTCCCTGTAGCAGTGGAGTCTGACTGGACGATTGCTTGCTATTTACCTACATCAAAAGCCGGATGGCCCGTGACGGCCTGTTCCTGCTCCTGAAGTCCGGGTGCTATCGTCCACTCCTGCATCATCCCCTGGTCTTGTGCGTGCTGTTGCTGACCTCCACAGGCACGGGACTGGCGGCACCCACCCTGGAGACGGACACCCAACTGGCCACCGCGGGCTACTATCAGCTGCAATGGGATGGGACGAGTGCTGTCGACCACGAGTTGCAGGAATCCCTGCGGGCGGACTTTGCCGACCCCGTGACCCTCTACCGGGGCGCGGACCGGGCCACCATGCTGACCGGCCGCCCCGACGGTGAATACCATTACCGCCTGCGCGCCCTCCATGAAGACGGCCCCGGCCCCTGGTCGAAGACCCTGCGTGTAGAGGTGCGGCACCACCCCCTGTCTCGCGCCCTGCTATTCTTCGCCATGGGCGCCCTGGTGTTTCTCGCCACCCTGGCCGCCATCCTGGTGGGCAACCGCCGACGGGGAGACGGGGCATGAATCCACTGCGGATCGACCTGCCGCGCCTGCAGGCCGACATCGAAGCCCTGGCGGAGATCGGCCGCGACGGCGACCGCGGCCTGTACCGCATGGCCTTCTCGCCGGCTGACCTGGCGGGGCGCGCCTGGCTGAAACAGCGCATCGCGGACGCCGGCCTGGATCTGTACGAAGACGGCGCCGCCAACCTCCATGGCCGCCTGCACTGGGATGGCCAGCGCCCCAGCGTCATGACCGGTTCACACCTGGACACGGTGCCCGGAGCCGGCCACCTGGACGGCGCCCTGGGCGTGCTGGTGTCCCTGGAATGCCTGCGCCGTATCAAGGAACTGGATCTGCCCCTGCGTCACGCCCTGGAGGCGGTGGCCTTCAGTGACGAGGAAGGCCGCTTCGGCGGCCTGTTCGGCTCCCAGGCCATCGCCGGCCTGCTCACCCCGGAACGGATCCATAACGCGCGCGACCTGGACGGCATCAGCCTGACCGAGGCCATGTCCGCCTGCGGCTTCGACGCCATGCAGGCCCTGCACGCGCGGCGCAGTCCGGAAAGCCTGGTGGCCTTCGTGGAGCTGCACATCGAGCAGGGCCCGGTGCTGGACCGCCAGGGCTGTTCCGTGGGCGTGGTGAGCGGCATCGCCGGCCTCTTCAAGTGGGAAATTCGCCTCATCGGCGTGGCCAACCACGCCGGCACCACGCCCATGGACATGCGCAGCGATGCCTTCCAAGGCGCCGCCGAATTCGCCGCCGCCCTGGAGCGCATCCTCGATGAGCATGGCAGCCCGCGCAGCGTCGCCACCATCGGCCGCATGGAGCTGAAGCCGGGTGCGGCCAATGTGGTGCCGGGACTGGCACAGTTCTCCCTGGATGTGCGCGACACGGACGCGGAAGTACTCGCGGCCCTGGGCCAGGCCTGTCGGCGCACCCTGTCCAGCATCGCCCGACGCCGCGGGCTGATGTTCGAATTCGAGGTACTGAGCGAGATCGCACCGGTGAAATGCGACCCGGGGATCATCGCCACCATCGACCGGGCCGCGGCGGAATTGGGCATCGACAGCCTGACCCTGCACAGCGGTGCGGCCCATGACACCCAGATCATGAACCATGTGACCCGCACCGGCATGGTGTTCGTGCCCAGCCAGGAGGGTCGCAGCCACTCCACCGCCGAATGGACCGCCCTGGAAGACATCGAGCGCGGCGCCAACACCCTGCTCAACACCCTGTATCAGCTGGCGGGAGCGCCGCAATGACCGACAAGAAGCCGCCGCCCGCGCTGGACCCGAAATTCCTCGACGTGGATCCGCTGCAGGAGGCCTACCGCGAGTCCATCACCCCGGTCGAGGCCATCCACGAATCCCTGGAGCAACATCACACGGCCCTGCTGGTCATCGACATCCAGTACCTGGACGCCGCCCCCGGTTATGGCGTGTTCGCCAACCTCGATCACAGCAAGATGCCGCAACAGGCCGAGGAGTATTACTTCGACCGCCTCCAGCGCGTGGTGCTGCCCAACGTGCGCCGCCTGCAGGATTGTTTCCGATCCAACGGCCTGGAAGTGATCCATACCCGCATCCAGTCCCTGACCAAAGACGGCCGCGACCGCAGCGCCGGCCACAAACGTCTCGGCCTGCACGCGGCGCCCGGCTCCAAGGAAGCGGAATTCCTGCCGGAGATCACCCCCAAGGGGGACGAGATCGTCATCAACAAGACCGCCAGTGGGGTGTTCAACGCCACCAACCTGGATTTCATCCTGCGCAACATGGGCATTACCGGCCTGTTCGTGTGCGGCGTCTATACCAACGAGTGCATTTCCACCGCCGTGCGCGATGCCTGTGACCTGGGCTACTACACCACCCTGATCGACGATGCCTGCGCCACCGTGACCCCGGAAC
>DATHUT010000174.1:0-19966 GCA_035462005.1 Gammaproteobacteria bacterium
TCGATGACCCGATCGCCGCGCCCGTAGGCGACCAGCAAGGCCTTGTGACACAGCACATTGACCAGGCGCGGGATGCCACGACTGGCGCGGTGCAGGCGGCGCAGCGCCCGCTCCGTGAATAGCTTGTCGCCACGGTGGCCCGCCACCCGCAGCCGGTGATCCAGGTAGGCGCGCAGGCACGCGAGCCCCAGGGGCTGCAACTGGTGGGAAAAGAGGATGCGCTGGCGCAGCTGGCGCAGCTGCTGATGGCCCAGGCGCCGGTCCAGCTCCGGTTGGCCGAACAGCACCACCTGCATCAGCTTGTCGTGTTCGGTTTCCAGGTTGGTCAGCAGGCGCAGGGCCTCCAGGCTGTCGTCGGGTATGGCCTGGGCCTCATCCAGCAGCAGTACCACGCGCTTGCCGGCGGCGTTCAGTTCCACCAGTCGCTCGGTAATGAGCTTGAGCAGGCGATGCTGGCCGATGTTGCGCGCAAAGCGGATCTCCAGTTCTTCGGCCAGCGCCATGCGCAGGGCCGTGGGGTTCAGGAAGGGGTTGGGGAGGTAAGCGGTGACGAAATCCGTTTCCAGGCTGTTGAGCAACTGACGGCATAACAGGGTCTTGCCGGTGCCCACTTCGCCGGTGACCTTGATGAAGCCTTCGCCCGTGCGCAGCGCCACCAGCAGCACGTTGAGCGCCTCCTGGTGGGTACCGGCATTGTGAAAAAAGCCCGTGTCCGGCGTGATGGTGAAGGGCAGGCTGGCAAGGCCGTAGTGGGTCTGGTACATGGGCGCGCCCTACTGGCTCCACTGCTGGAGCAGGCGGTCACGCTCGCCGGCGTCGCCCTCGTCGGACAGGGAACGGAAGCGTTCCGCGGTGCGCTGCAGGTCGCCGGCCCAGAGTTCGTTGCCCTGCTCCACCATGGGCCGCAGCAGGATCACCAGCTCGCTCTTTACGGTCTCCTGTTTGGTGTGGCGGAACATGCCGCCAACGCCGGGCAGGTCGCCCAGGAACGGGGTGCGCGAAACAACGTTCCGCGTGACGTTCTCCATCAGGCCGCCGATCACCACCACCTGGCCCGATTGTGCGCGGATGATGGTGTCGGATTCACGCACTGTGCTCCGCGCCAGGGGGATGCTCAAACTGTTTTCTACACTGGTGGCGATCTGCTTGACCTCCTCCGCCACCTCGCTCACGGTGGGGTGGATGTGCAGGGTAACGGTGCCGTTCGCGTCGATCTGCGGAATCACGTCCAGGGCCACGCCGGAGAAGAAGGGCGTGAGGGTGATGTCCACCGTCTGGTTGACGCCGGTGGTGGTGGTGTCGGTATCGGTGCTGACATCGGTGACGAAGAATTCGTCGAAGCCCACCTTGATGACGGCCTTCTGGTTGTTGACCGTGGCCACGCGGGGGCTGGACAGCACATGCACGTCGCCCTGGGTCTGCAGCAGCTCGATGAGGGCATTGAAGTCGTTGAGGTTGGCGTCGATGCTGAACATGCCGCCCAGGGCCGTGGTGGGCAGGCCTATGACCTGAGTGCCGCTCACCAGCGGCTGCACGGAGCCGGCCAGGCTGGTGACACCGTTCTCGAAGATGGTGCCGCCGCCGGTCTGTCCGAACAGGATGGATTTGTTGCGTCCCACCTCGGCGAGGGCCGTCCAGTTGATGCCGGACTGGAAGCGGTCGCGCAGGGTGACCTCGAGGATCTTGGCCTCCAGCAGCACCTGGCGATGGGCTACACTTTGCATGGTGGTGAGGAAGTCCTCCACGTCGCGCAGCTCGCCGGGCATGGCGCGTACCACCACGATGCCGGAATGGGGGTTGATGACCACGCTGCGGCCTTCCTCCTGACCCACGATGATCTCCAGTGCCGTGCCGAGATCATCCCAGAAATTGGATTCCGAGCGGGTCTCCACCCGGCTGCCGGGCTGCTGGCCGCCGGTCTGGCCCCCGGGCTGGCGGGTGCTGGTCTGCCGGCTGCCACTGGTGCCGGATGCATCGTCCTTGGCCACGTTCTGGCTCACCTGGCCGGAACTCACCAGGGTGTTGGACTGGCCGTTGCGGGTCATATTCAGGTAATCCACCTTGTAGATGCGCGAGCGCATGCGCGCCGGCAGGATCTGATAGAGGCCGCGCTGCTCGCGGTACTGATAGCCGTACATGTCCTGTACCGTCTGCAGCACTTCCTCGATGGTTACGTTGCGCAGGTTGAGGGAGATCTCGCCCTCCACCTGGGGATGCACCACCAGGTTGAGGGAGGTGCCGGCCACCAGGCTCATGAAGAATTCCTGCGCCGGAGCGTTGCGGACCGCCACATCGAAGCGCTGCTCGCGCGCCGAACGGCCGGCGGGCAACGGGATCTCCAGTGGCGGCAGCAGGGCATCGGTCACCTCCGCGGGTGGTGCCGGCGGCGCGATCTCCCGGCTGGTCTCGAGGCTCTCGTTCAGCGAGCCTTCGATTCCTGAATGGTTACGCGCCGGGTTCGACTGACAGGCCGCCAGGCCCAGCAGCAGCGGGAACAGGCAGTACAGGTGGATGGGAAGACGGCTAGCATTCATGGCATTACTCTCGGGCGTGAATTCGCAGGGGGTTGGGCAGCAGGCGCAGGGTGATGCGTCGTTCCGGGGTGTCCAGCAGGACTTCGCCGGCCTCGATGCGGGCCACGCGCGCACCGTCAATTCGGTCGCCCACCTGCACCCGCTGGCCGTTGATGACGGCGCCACGGCGTTCCGGGCCGACGAGGGTGGAGTGCAGCGCCCAACCCGTTCCGTACTGGCCGGGATGGTTGGGCCGGCTGGGCACGGTAGGGTCGGCCGACTCCGCCACGACCTGGGCCAGCGGCAGCAGGGCCAGCAACAGGAAGGTCATGGCGCTGCGCCGGGCGTTCATGCTTCACCTCCGTAGGTGCCCAGGGTATAGAGCCGCAGGGTGACCCGGGCGCGGGGATGTTCTTCCACCTCCAGGTCCAGCTGTTCGGAGAACAGGGCCCAGGGCAGGGTATCCAGGCGCTCCAGGAAACGCAGGGTGGTCAGGTAGCTGCCCTCCAGGCGCAGGGTCAGCTGGTAGCGGCCCAGGTTGGTGGGCAGGGTGCCGGTATGGTTGTCGGACAGACTCGTGAACTGGGCCTGGTCCAGGCTGATGACCTCGGTTTCGAGGCCCAGCAAGGTGAGCCCGGGTTCCCGGGCAACAATGTCGCGCAGCAGCGGAGCCGCCTGGCGGGGGTCCACCAGTGTGCCCAGGCGGGCAAGCAGCTGATCATCCAGTTCGCCGAGGCTGGCTTCCAGTTCGGCCACCCGGCGTTTGCGCCAGGCGAGGGGGTCCGCCGCCTGCTCCCGGGCGATGCCTTGTGATTCCACTTCCAACAGGGTGAGTCGCGCCTGCAGGTTGTCGATGGCGTCCCGGCTGCGGCGCTGTTCGTCAAGGGCAGGCTGGTAGACCAGGGTGTCCATGAGCAGGAACAGAACCGCCACCAGGCTCAGCAACAGGAAGATGCGTTCGCGCAGCCCCAGGGCATCGATGGTGGACGCCCAGCGTTGCAATCGTGCCTTCACTGGCCACCTCCCGACAGGGCCAGGCCCTGGGTGCGCAAGGTGAAGTCCAGGCTCGGATCCTCGGCCTGGCGACGCTGCAGCTGTACCTGCTGGAAATCGAGGGCCTGCAGTTGTGCGTGTTCCGGCAGGATTTCCAGGTAGCGCGGCACGAGGCCGGCCTCAAGGGCCACCCCGCGCAGCTGTACCTCCTGGCCACCGGCCTCGAAATGCACTCCAGTGAGCCACAGGCCCGGGACGCGCTGCTGGCTCAGCGCCCGCAGCAAGGGCGCGAAGCCTTCCCGGCCAGTGGCCAGGCGGGCGATGCCGGCCAGCAGGGTTTCCCGTTCCCGCAGACGGGTTTCCAGCTCGGCGATGCGCGTATCCATGGCCACCAGGGCGGGATCCTCGCCATTGTCGCGCAGGGCGGCGAGGGTCTGTTCGAGATGGCGATGCTGGCTGGCCAGGGATTGTTCACTGGCCTGCAGGCGGTGCAGCTGTACCTGGAAGTACACGCCGATGGCGGCCAGCAGCAGCAGGCAGGCGAGGCCGATCTGCAGCAATGCCAGGGCCGAGAAGCGCTTGCGCTCCTTGCGAAACATCGGCTGATAGAGGTTGATCTGCTGCATGTAGTCCCTGTACGTCCTTGCTGGGAGCCGGTGCGGCATCCCTGGCGGGTCCGTGCAAGCCTTGGCTTCCCGGGGACCCGATTGCTAGCTAAGCCATCGTTGTAGCGGTAAAAAACGCCACAGGTTTAATCAGACGGCCAACCGTCAAAAAGCTGGCGAATTAACGCCCGCTGGATACTGACAGCAAGGATCGTTCCAGTGAGGGGGATCAGCCGCCGCAGGCGGGGGTATGGCGCGGGGTTGCCTGGTTCAGGGACAGGGTGCCGGTGAGCCGGCTGACCTGGTCCAGGCCGTGGCGGTCGAGGTAGGCGAGGATGCCCTGGTTGATCTTCGGGCACACCAGGGGATCGTAGAACAGGGCGGTGCCGACACCCACCGCGCTGGCGCCGGCAATGAGAAATTCCAGGGCATCCTCCGCCGTGGTGACGCCGCCCTGGCCGATGATGGGGATGCCATGGGCCTTGCACACCTGGTGGACCTGGTGGACCTTGAGCAGGGCGACTGGCTTGATGGCGGGGCCGGACAGGCCGCCCTGGTTGTTGCCGATCACCGGGGTGCGCGTCTCGATATCCACCGCCATGCCCATGAGGGTATTGATGACCGCGAAGCCGTCGGTGCCGGCCTCGATGCAGCGCCGCGCGTTCTCGGCGATGTCGGTCTGATTGGGCGACAGCTTGGTGATGAGGGGCTTGCTGGTCACGGCGCGGCAGGCCGCCACCACCCGCGCCGACATGTCCGGGTCGTTGCCGAAGGCCACCCCGCCCTCCTTCACGTTGGGACAGGAGATGTTGATCTCGATGGCGTCGATGGCCGAGTCATCGAAGCGGCGCGTGACGGCGATGTATTCCTCGAGGGTGGAGCCGGAGACATTGGCGATGAAGCGCGTCTCGTCGAAATCCAGGCTTGGCAGGATGCCGTCCACCACCCGGTCGACGCCGGGGTTCTGCAGACCGATGGCGTTGAGCATGCCCATGGGGGTCTCGTACACCCGGTGGGCGGGGTTGCCGAGGCGCGCGTTGCCGGTGGTGCCCTTCAGACACACGGCGCCCACGTCGCGGTTGGAAAAACCGGCCACACGGGTGTATTCCTCGCCGAAGCCGACGCAGCCCGACAGCAGCACCAGTGGGCTGTTGAACTTCATGCCGCAGAAGTCGATGGTCAGTTTGTGTTGCTGTTCAGGCGTCATTGCGCTCATCGACAGGGAATCCCAGAGAGGTCCGGAGGGGTATGATGGCGGACGTCAGCGTTCGCCCAGGCCCACATCCCCATGTTTCACATCGTCCTGTATCAGCCGGAGATCCCGCCCAACACCGGCAATATCATACGCCTCTGCGCCAATACCGGCAGCCATTTGCACCTGATCCGGCCGCTGGGTTTCGATCTCGAGGACAGCAAGCTGCGCCGTGCCGGGCTGGATTACCGGGAATGGGCCGAGCTGCGGGTGCACGATCACCTGGAGGCCTTCCGGGCCGAGGTGGCACCGGCACGGCTGTGGGCCTGCTCCACGAAGGGTCGGCGCCGCCATACGGAGGTGGCCTACCGGCCCGGCGACGCCCTGCTGTTCGGGCCCGAGTCGCGCGGCTTGCCGGAGGACGTTCTGGCGCAATGCGGTGCCGATCAGGTCCTGCGCCTGCCCATGGTGCCGGGATCGCGCAGCCTGAACCTGTCCAATGCCGTGGCCGTGTTCCTGTTCGAAGCCTGGCGGCAGACGGATTTCGCGGGCGCAGTGTGAGTCAGCTCCCCGTCGATTAAGACCTGGCACCCGGTAGGAGCGGCCATGCCCCAGGGCACTCTCTCGACCGCTGCGCGGTCTCACCTTGAGGCCGCTCCTACATTTCCGACTTCAGCGAGCGCCCCAGCAGTTCGCGCACCGCCTGGTGGGGACCGTGCCCTTCGAACAATACCCGGCACACCTGCTCACTGATGGGCATCTCCACACCATGCCGGCGCGCCAGGGCCACCACTTCCCGCGCCGTGTGTACCCCTTCCACCGCCTGGCCGATGGTCGCGATGGCCTGGTCAAGCGGTTCGCCGCGACCCAGGGCCAGTCCCAGGCGCCGGTTGCGCGACTGGTCATCGGTGCAGGTGAGCACCAGATCACCCACCCCGGCCAGGCCCATGAAGGTTTCCCGCTGGCCGCCCAGGGTCTCGCCCAGCCGCATGATCTCGTGCAGTCCGCGGGTGATGAGGGCGGCGCGGCTGTTGGCGCCGAATCCCAGGCCGTCGGAGATGCCGGCGGCGATGGCCATGACATTCTTCACCGCGCCACCCAGCTCCACGCCCTGCACATCGCCGCTGGTGTAGGCGCGAAAATCCGGGCCACTGAGGCTCTGGGCCAGCTGGTCTGCAAAGGCTTCGTCGGGGCTGGCGACGGTGACGGCGGTGGGCAGACCCAGGGCCACCTCGCGCGCGAAGGTGGGTCCGGAGATCAGGGCCGGGGCCATGGTGTCGCCCAGGATGTCCGCGAACACCTGGTGCAGGAAGCGGCCGGTGCCGGTCTCCAGACCTTTGGTGGCCCAGGCGATGCGCTGGCCAGGGCGTAGCCGTGGCTGGAGGGCCGTCAGTACCGTGGCGAAGGCGTGGCTTGGCACGGCCACCAGGATGAGCGCCGCGCGCTCCAGGGCCGCGCCCAGGTCGGCGGTGCAGGCCAGGGATTCGGGAAAGGGGATGCCCGGCAGATAGTGTTCGTTGGCGCGATCACGCAACAGACAGTCGATGTCCGCCTGCACGTGCCCCCAGAGGTGCACCGGATGCCCCTGGCGGGCCAGCAGGATGGCCAATGCCGTACCCCAGGAGCCGGCGCCCAGTACCGCGCAGGCTGCGCTGCTCCCGCTCATGACGGGACGCCCTAGTGGGCGGCGCCACCCGGGCCGCCGGTAGCCACCTGCGCCTGGATTTCCTGCAGCTTCTGGGCGTACAGGGCATCGAAGTTGACCGGTGCCAGGTAGACCGGCGGGAAGCCGCCCTTGCCGATCAGGTCCGCCACCGCCTCGCGGGCGAAGGGATAGAGCACATTGGGGCAGAAGGCGCCCAGCATGGGGCCCTGCTGGCCTTCGTCGAAACCGTTCACGGTGAAGATTCCGGCCTGCTGCACCTCCGCCAGGTAGGCGGTCTTGTCGCTCAGCTTCGCGGTCACGGTGACCGACAGCACGACCTCGTA
This sequence comes from Gammaproteobacteria bacterium, assembly GCA_035462005.1. GTDB lineage: Bacteria > Pseudomonadota > Gammaproteobacteria > DSM-19610 > DSM-19610 > JAIVHA01. The sequence continues at coordinate 7,293 of DATHUT010000174.1, forward strand.
TACCCCTTCGGCTACCGGGCTGGCGTCGCTGTTGAGCTGCAGGTTGATATCCGGTTTCCACTCCGAGGTGAAGATGGAGGGCGAATTCGGCGTCTCGAAGGACATATCCTTCATGTACAGCTTCTGGATGGCGAATTGCTGGGCCGGCTTGTCCTGGGCGGCCTGGGTGTTGTCGTCGGTCATGGAAATTCCCCCGTTATGTTATGGTTCCGGGCCGCTGTCCTGGCCGGACGGATTGCAGGTTCAAGTGTGCAGCAGTGGGTCGAGCTGGTCGGCGCGGTCCAGTGCCATGAGGTCATCGCAGCCCCCGATGTGACGGTCGTCGATGAAGATTTGCGGTACCGTGCTGCGTTGGCTGCGCTGTTCCATTTCAGTGCGCAGCCCATCATCCCGGTCCACCTGGATCTTGTGGTAGGCCACACCTTTGCGGTCCAGCAATTGTAGCGCCATGGTGCAGTAGATGCAGAAATTGCTGCAATAGATCTCGACCTTGGCCATGACCGCTATTTCCTGGTGACGGGCAGGTTGGCGCTTTGCCAGGCCATGATACCGCCACCCAGGTTGTACACGGTTTCGAAGCCGAGTTTCTTCAACTTGCCACCGGCACTGGCGGATCGGTGGCCGGAACGGCAATAGGCGATCAGGGGCCGTGCCTTGTATTTGTTGAGTTCATCGGCGCGCCGCTCGAGATCTCCGAGGGGGATATGCAGGGCATCGAGAATGTGGCCTTCCTTGTATTCGCCCTCGGTGCGGGTGTCGATGAACAGGGCGTTCTGCTGGTTCAGCAGGCGGATGGCCTCCATGGGGCCGACATCCTGAATGCTGCGCAAGCGGCGCTGGATCTCGGAGCCCACCAGCATGACCAGGATAATCACCAGGGCCAGGGTCAGGATGGGGTGATTGCCGAAAAACTCGAAAAGTTGACTCATGGGGAACGAACACCTGCCGGGAAATGCTCTTGGAACGGTACCTTCGTGGAACGGGCCTAGCGACCCACCGAGCAGAATACTTCGCGCATCATGCTGATCAGTTGCAGGGTGCGGGCATCGCCCACCCGGTAGTAGACCCGGTTGGCGTCCTTGCGCGAAGCCAGGATGCCCTTGTCACGCAGGATGGCCAGGTGCTGGGAGATGTTGCTCTGGGAGGTCCCCACGTGCTCGACGATGTCCTGCACGCTCACTTCGTGGTCACCCAGGGTGCACAGGATCTTCAGGCGCAGGGGATGAGACATGGCCTTGAGGGAGCGGGAGGCCCGTTCGATGTCGTCGTCCTGGGTGATCAGCTCGTCGCTGGTCTCGATCATATTCAGTAGCCCCGCAAACAGCGTTTCATTGGAATCGTTACTACAAACCGGAATCATTTTGGATAGTACTACCAGACTGCCTTTTATAACCAAAACATTATACAATAATACACCTGCTGAAAAGGGTTTCTTTTCCACCTGGGCTGATAACCTGGCTGGCTGGTGAAATGAAACCTTTAACGTTAGACTTGTTCTAAACTCTTTTTTTGAACTTGGCAACCCAGAGAGACCCATGTCCGTAACCCCCAAGCCCATGGTCCTGCTGATTCTGGATGGATGGGGCTACCGTGAAGATCCCACCTTCAACGCCATTGCCGCGGCACACAAGCCCAACTGGGACCGCCTCTGGGCGCAGTATCCCCACACCCTGATCCGCACCTCGGGCGCTGCAGTGGGCCTGCCCGGCGACCAGATGGGCAACTCGGAGGTGGGGCACCTCAACCTGGGTTCCGGCCGCGTGGTCTACCAGGAGTTCACCCGCGTGAGCCGCTCCATCAAGACCGGCTCCTTCTTCAACAATGCCACCCTCACCGATGCCGTGGACCTGGCGGTGAACACCGGCTGTGCCGTGCACATCCTCGGCCTGCTGTCGCCCGGCGGCGTGCACAGCCACGAGGAGCATATCCACGCCATGGCGGAGCTGGCGGCCCAGCGTGGCGCGAAAAAGGTCTATATGCACGCCTTTCTCGATGGTCGCGACACCCCGCCACGCAGTGCCGCCGCCTCTCTGCGGCTCATGGAGGACAAGTTCCAGGAACTGGGCAGCGGCCGCATTGCCTCCATCATTGGTCGTTACTACGCCATGGACCGCGACCATCGCTGGCCCCGTATCCAGGCGGCCTATGACCTGATCACCCAGGGCAAGGCGGAATTCCGGGCGGAGACCGCTCTCAAGGGCCTCGAGCAGGCCTACGGCCGCGACGAGGGGGATGAATTCGTCAAGGCCACCGCCATCGTGCCCGCCGGCGAGCGGCCGGTGCGCATCGAGGATGGCGACGTGGTGGTGTTCATGAACTACCGCTCCGACCGAGCCCGGCAGATAACCCGACCCTTCATCGAGCCGGATTTCGATGGTTTCGCGCGCGAATACATCCCGGCGATCGCGAGCTTCGTCAGTCTCACCGAGTACAATTCCGAATTCGACATCCCGGTGGCCTTCCCCGCCGAACGCCTCACCAATGTCTTTGGTGAATACGCCGCCAGTCTTGGCCTGCGCCAGTTGCGCATCGCCGAGACGGAAAAATATGCCCACGTCACCTTCTTCTTCAATGGCGGCGTGGAAGACCCCTTCCCCGGCGAGGACCGGGTGCTGGTGCCCTCGCCCATGGTGGCCACCTACGACCTGCAGCCCGAGATGAGCGCCTTCGAACTGACCGACAAGTTGGTGGTGGCCATCGAGGAACAGCACTACGACGTGATCATCTGCAACTACGCCAACCCCGACATGGTGGGGCACACGGGCCACTTCGACGCCGCGGTCAAGGCCATCGAAGCCCTGGACCTGTGCCTCGGCCGCATCGATGCGGCCCTGCAAAAGGTCGGCGGCGAGATGCTCATCACCGCCGATCATGGCAATGCCGAGCAGATGCGTAACGCGGAAACGGGCCAGCCCCACACCGCCCACTCTGTTTGTCCGGTACCGCTCATCTACGTGGGCCGGCCGGCGCTCATGCACGAGAACGGCGGCTCCCTGTGCGATGTGGTGCCCACCATGCTGTACGCCATGAACCTGCCCAAGCCCAATGAGATGAGCGGCCGTCCGCTGATCGAATTCCCTGTGGCTACCCAGGAGCAGGCCGAAGCGTCCCTGGGGGTTCATGACGCCTGAGCCCGGACCGGCCGCTCTGCGCCGGGTGTGGCGTCGCACCGGCTCGGGGCTGTTGCTTGGCCTGTGCCTCCTGGTCAGTCCCCTGTCCGCCAGCGACGATCCGGTCGCCACTGCCCGCCAGTTGCAGGAACTGCGACAACGCATCGAGGTGCTGCGACAGGAACTGGAGACGGAACGTGAGCGCCGCGACAAGCTGCAGCAATCCCTGCGTGCCGCGGAACGTGACATCGGTGAGGCGAATCGCGAACTGCGCGACCTGGCCGGGCAGCTCAAGCAGCAGGAACACCGCCTGGAGACCCTGGACGTCGAGCGCGGGCGGGAGCGAGAGGGCTTGGCCGGCCTGCGGCGGCAGCTGGAGCGGGATGCCCGGGCCGCGTATGTCATGGGTCGCCAGGAGCGGGTCAAGTTGCTGCTCAACCAGGAAGACCCGGTCAGCGTCGGGCGCATGCTCAGCTACTATCGCTACTTCGCCGAGGCACGCAGCACGCGCATGGCGGCAGTGAACCAGCGTCTGGAGGAAATCGCGCGCCTGGAACAGGAGATCGCCGCCGAACGCACTGAGCTTTCCCGCTTGCATGACCAGCGCCAGGCCCGCGCCCTCACGCTGGCGCAGCGCCAGCAGGAACGCCAGCAACTGTTGGACCGCCTGCAGGAGCAGATGCGCAGCAAGGGCACGGAGTTGGAGCAGCTCACCCGTGATGAACAGCGGCTGCAGGAACTGGTACGCTCCCTGCGCGAACTGTTGTCCGACATCCCCGCCGCCCCCGGGGATTCGCGCCCCTTCCCGTCCCGCAAGGGCAAGCTGGACTGGCCGGTGCAGGGAAGCCTGGTGGCCTCCTTCGGCAGCCGGCGCGCCGTGGGGGACCTCACTTGGCGCGGCATTCTGATCCGGGCCCCCCGGGGGGCCGAGGTACGGGCCGTGTCCCATGGCCGGGTGGCCTTTGCCGACTGGCTGAGGGGATTCGGCCTGCTCATCATCGTGGACCACGGCGATGGCTACATGACCCTGTATGGCCACAACCAGGGTCTCTACAAGGAGGCCGGCGAATGGGTGGAGACCGGGGAGGTGATCGCCGGCGTGGGCGATGGGGGCGACCTGGGCGAGGCGGGCCTGTATTTCGAGGTGCGACAAGAGGGACGGCCGGTGAATCCCGCGTCCTGGATCGTCCGGCGCTGAGCCGGAACCATTCAACTAATTTCCCGTCAAATCAGGCCTATGGTATCGTTCGTTCCGACGATACCCCGGCAGGGCCCGGTGGGCCGGCATGACGAGACCAGCAGGTGGCCAGGCGCCACACGGAAGATAACCATGAAATTGAAAACCCAGAACCTGTTACTGATCCTTACCGGACTGCTGCTGGGCCTGACCATTTCCATCGGCCATGGCGTGTTTGCGGAGCGCGAGCCCGCCGTGACCCTGCCCGTCGAGGAACTGCGCGCCTTCACCGATGTGTTCGGCCGCATCAAGAATGACTACGTGGAGGACGTGAACGACCGCGATCTCCTCGAAAATGCCATTCGTGGCATGCTCACCGGCCTGGACCCCCACTCCGCCTATCTCGACCGCGAACAGTTCAAGGAACTGCAGGTGGGGACCTCGGGTGAATTCGGTGGCCTGGGCATCGAGGTGGGCATGGAGGATGGTTTCGTGAAGGTCATCGCCCCCATCGACGATACCCCGGCCCAGCGCGCCGGCGTGCAGGCGGGTGACCTGATCATCCGCCTGGACGATACACCGGTGAAGGGCATGGCCCTCAACGACGCCGTGAAGATCATGCGCGGCAAGCCCGGTACCAGCATCGTGCTCACCATCGTTCGCAGCGGCGTGGATGCTCCCCTCAAGATCAGCGTGACCCGTGACATTATCACGGTCAAGAGTGTGCGTAGCCGCATGCTCGAGCCCGGCTACGGTTACGTGCGCATCTCCCAGTTCCAGGCCAAGACCGCGGATAGCCTGCTGCAGGCCGTGGCAGACCTCAAGAAGGAAAACGAGGGCCCCATCAAGGGGCTGGTGCTGGATATGCGCAACAACCCTGGCGGTGTGCTGAACGGTGCCGTCGCTGTGTCTGACGCCTTTTTGAGCAAGGGCCTCATCGTGTACACCGAGGGCCGGGTGAATGATTCGCGGCTGCGTTTCAACGCCACTCCCGGCGACGTATTGGATGATGCGCCGCTGGTGGTGCTGGTGAACCAGGGCTCGGCCTCGGCCTCGGAAATCGTCGCCGGCGCCCTGCAGGACCAGCGCCGCGCCATCATCATGGGCTCCCAGACCTTCGGCAAGGGCTCGGTACAGACAATCCTGCCGCTCAGCAGCGGCTCTGCCGTGAAGCTGACGACGGCCCGCTATTACACCCCCTCGGGCCGTTCCATCCAGGCCGAGGGCATCGTTCCTGACATCAAGCTGGAGGACCTGCAGGTCTCGGCCCTGGAGGCGGCCTTCGATCCCGTCAAGGAAGCAAACCTCAGCCGGCACTTGTCCAACGGCAAGGACGCGCCCGTGCTGCCGGAACCAGTGATCGTGCAGCCTGGCGAGGAAGCGCCGGAAGAGGAGTCCCTGGCCCAGCGTGATTACCACCTCTACGAGGCACTGAACATGTTGCGCGGTCTGGTCATCCAGCGGGAGATGAGTCGCTGATGCACCGGCTTCAACGCTGTATGGCGTTGAAGTTCCGGCACGCCATGAGCCTGCAAGGCTGGCTGTTGCTGTTATTACTGTTGGCCTGCAGCTGCGCCGCGGCCGAGTCCCGACCGGTGATCAGCATCATCATCGACGACCTGGGGCTGGACCGCGCCTCCGGCCAACGTGTCGTGGACCTGCCGGTGCCTGTGGCCTGTGCCTTCCTGCCCCATGCCCCCCATACCCGTGAGCTGGCCATGCGTGCCCACGCGGTGCACAAGGAGGTCATCCTGCACCTGCCCATGGCCACGGTGGACCACCGGCCACTCGACCCCGGCGGGGTCACCCTGGACATGACCCAGGCCCAGTTCCTGCGTACCCTGCAGGAAGACCTGGCGGCGGTGCCCCATGTGAGCGGCATCAACAACCATATGGGCAGCCTGCTGACCCGCCATCCCGGACACATGATGTGGTTGATGCACGAGATGCGCCGCCACGATCGTCTATTCTTTGTAGACAGCCGTACCACGGTGGATACCGTGGCGCGGCGGGTGGCGGACGAGCACGGCGTTCCCAGCGTGGACCGGGACGTGTTTCTGGACTCCGACCCGGACATCGAGGCGGTGCGCTTCCAGTTCCGTCGCCTGCTTGCGCTGGCCCGGCGCAATGGCTCCGCCACCGCCATTGGCCACCCCTATGCCAGCACCTTGCGGGTGCTGGAAGAGGAACTGCCCGCGCTACGCGATGTGCGCGTGGTGCCGGTGGCCGACGTGATTCAGGTGCAACGAGGGAGGGAGTCCCAATGGCAACAGTCCTGGTACCGCTAGCCCAAGGTTGCGAGGAACTCGAGGCCATCACCATCATCGACCTGCTGCGCCGCGCCGGTATCGAGGTGGTGACGGCGGGGCTCGATGACAAGCCGGTGCGTGCCTCGCGTGGCACGATGCTGATCCCCGATGCCAGCCTCGCCCAGGTGCTCACCCACAGCTTCGACATGATCGTACTGCCCGGCGGCCTGCCCGGCGCCGACCACCTCAACGACGATCCGCGCATCCACCAGCTGCTCACCAGCATGGCCGCCGAGCAGAAATACACCGCGGCCATCTGCGCGGCACCCAAGGTGCTGGCCCGCGCCGGCCTGCTGCGTGGCCGCCGCGCCACCAGCTTCCCCGGCGCCATCCCGGAGGCGGATCTCGCCGAAGTCCAGTACCTGGAGCAGGCGGTGGTGGTGGATGACAAGATCATCACCTCGCGCGGCCCGGGCACGGCCATGGACTTCGCCCTGGAGCTGATCGAGAAACTCGCGGGCCGCGCACGCCGCGATGAGGTGGAAAAAGGCCTGCAGCGACCGGCGGCCTGAAACAGGAACTCCGCGCATAAATAAGGGCGGCACCTAGGTGCCGCCCTTTTGTTTCCAAGTCCGTCATGCCGGCGTTCGCCGGAATGACGAGAGCAGTGTTTTCCCTAGAAGCTGTACCGGCCTCCCAGTTCAAAGCTGCGCGAAGGTCCCGCGTAGATGCCCTGGCGCAAGCTTGCGATGTAACGTTCATCGGTCAGGTTCTTCACCGCTGCCGACAGGCTGAACTGCTTGTTGACATCGTAGTTTGCGGTCAGATCCACAGTCGTATACGAGTCCAGGCGACCGGTGAAGAACCCGGAGGTATTTTCCTGGATGGTGTCGGTGTTGGCCGTGTCCGTATATTGCTCATCGATATAGTTGGCCGTCAGCGCGGTCTTCAGGTTTCCGGTTCGATAACCCAGGCGCAGATTCGCCACCAGTTCAGGGGTATAGGTGACACGATTGCCATCGGGAATCGTGATGGTTACCCCATCAGATGCATAGCGGTTGCCGACGAATTCCGCATCGGGAACATACGTGGCATTGGCATCGATGCTGAAGCCGTTGCCGAACTCATAACCGATCGCGCCTTCCACCCCCTGGTGCAGGGTTTCGCCCCCATTGGTATTCTGGAAATTGGTGTTGCTGTTCGCCGGGATGATCTGGTTGTCGAATTCCATGCGGAAGGCGGTGAGCTCGTAGCGCACGCGCTCATTGCCGCCGCGAACCCCGATTTCCAGGTTGATGGAGCGTTCCGCGTCGAGCTGCTGATCCTGAAGGCCGGACAGGGAATCCCCGTTCAATGCGGGCGAAAATGCCTTGTAGATGCCGCCGTAGAGCTGCGCCGTTGGCGTTGCCTGGAAGGTCAGGCCGACACCGGGTACATATTCGGTGTTCGAGGTCTTGACTGAATTGCCGGCCGCTGCGCTCACCTGTCGCTTCAAGCGGGTCTGTTCGTATTTCTCGATTCTGAGGCCAGGAGTGAGGCTGAGGCGATCATTCAGGATGAAGCGGTTTTGCGCGAACAGGGCATAGCTGGTTGCGCCGTCGACAGTATCCTTGCCAACGCCGCGTTCGGCCGTGCGTGGCTTCTCGCGCGTCCCGAGTATGGTCTGGTCGATCATTTCCTCTTCCATGAAACGGAAGCCGAATTCCGCCTCGTTGGACATGCCAAAGCTGTCATGCTGGACGTGCAGTCGACTGTCGAGACCTACTCGGTCGAAGGCACGGTTGTTGCCGTTGACATTGTCACTGTAGTTCCATTGCGTGAGTCCATTGACGGTCTGTGTGGGCGTTCCAGTGACCGTCCCGAATCGCCAATAGTCTCGATTCATCTCACTCCAGTAGAGCAGAGTGTTCAGGGTCATGCTGGAATCGATTTCCCACTCATGGTTGAGATCCAGGGATTTTCGCGTGGTCAGGAACCAGTCGTCCGGGGCCGGATTGAAGTTTGCATCGGCGCGGAAGGCATCCAGGAAGAGACCGCGGTAGGAAATATTGGCCTCGTTGTCGTAGTGCGAGACCTTGGCGCTGATCCAGTGGTTGTCACCGATCAGCATGCCGCCTTTCAGCATCAGGTCTTCCATCTCAAAACCCTTGTTCTGGAAGCCGTCACTGCGTGCACGGGTGTAGACGACACCGGCAGTGGCTTCGCCGGAGGGTGCGCTGCCACCCGCCTCCAGGACCGCTTCACGATACCCGAAGCTGCCGACACGTCCGGCGACGGCCACGCCATCATCCGGCTGTTTGGTCTTGTAGTTGATCACGCCACCGATGGTATTGGGGCCATAGCGCAAGGACGCTGCTCCCTTGAGTACCTCGATGCTTTCCATGCGCTGGATGCGGGGGTTGTAGTAACGGCCGTTGCCGACGAACAGCCCCGGGGCCACGGGCACACCGTCTTCGAGGATCAGGGACTTGTAATCGGCCGCGCTGAGACCGCGGATACCGATGTTGGCCACGACCGCGCTTTCCTCCTCCGGCTTGATCACCACGCCGGGGATATTGCGCAAGGCATCCTCCGTGGACATGGGCTGGGTGGTGGCGAGGTCTTCCGTGGTGACGATGGCGACAGCGCCAGGTTGCCGAGCTACATCCTGCTCGGACTCACCGATCACATCGATGCGCGGCAGGCGTACCTCGCTGGCATGTACGGTGTAGGGCAACAGCGTGGCGCTGATGGCGAGGGCCAGCGCATGGGGTTTGCTGGAAAAGAAAGGGTGTTGCATACAGGTCTCCTTGGTCTTGCAGTCAGTGTCGGTGGCTGGCTGAAGCTCTGGCACGGATGCCGTGGAGACTTGCTGGCTGGCTGATTTGTTTGCCTGGTGAATCCTGGTCGATTCGTCATGCCGGCGTAGGCCGGCATCCAGGTGTCTGGCCCCATGGATTCGGACATACGCCGGAACGACGGAAACAGAACGGATCGAAGGTTGCCTTACTTGGTCAAAATGAGTTTCCCCTGACGGGTGATGCGCAATACATAGCGCTCACCCTGATGCTCGATATGGAGCTGTCCTTGCTCGCCCAGCAATTGTTCGCTGGGGATCATGCGCGGCGCCGGGCGGGTGCCTGTCGGGGTTTGCGGTGCCGTCGTGTTTTTCACTGTGCGCCCCCTTCCGGCTCGGTGATGAAGCCGATGCGCAGTACACCGGCGGCACGCGCCTGGGTCAGGACCCGGGCCAGGCGCTCGTATGGGGTGTGCTGGTCGGCGCGCAGGTGCAGTTCCAGTTCCGGGTGCTCTGCCACTGCCTGCTCCAGGCGGCCGTCCAGTGCTTCCGCCGCCAGAGGCTCCTGGTCCCAGTACAGGGCGCCGTCGGCATCCAGACTCAGGGTGACCGCTTGCGGCGGCACTTCTTTGCGTTCGTGACTGACGCGGGGCAGGTCCACCTTCACCGAATGGGTGATCACCGGCGCGGTGATGATGAAGATCACCAGCAGTACCAGCATGATGTCCACCAGGGGAATGACGTTGATCTCCGCCATGTCTCCCCCGCCATCCTGGTTGAAGCCGCCGAAGGCCATCAGGCGGACTCCGCCGCGGGACGCCCGGCCGGGGCGGCCGGCACGACATCGGGCATGACCAGGTCACCGGTGGTGAGATAGGCGTGCAGGTCATGGGCAAAGGCGTCCATCTCCTGGGCCTGGGTGCGGTTGAAGCGATTGACCGCGTTGTAGGCCAGCACGGCGGGAATGGCGGCCGCGAGGCCGGCGGCAGTGGCCACCAGGGCCTCGCCCAAGGGGCCGGCCACCACGTCCAGGGAGGCACTGCCGGTTGCGGCGATGTCCATGAGTGCGTGGTATATGCCCCAAACAGTACCGAACAGGCCGATAAAAGGCGCAATACTGCCAACGGAGGCCAGCACGGTCAGGCCCGACTGGTGGCGCGCCTGCTCCCGGTTGAGGGCATTGCGGATGGTGCGCACCAGGAATTCATCGGCGCTACAGGCATCGCCCAGCCGTGCCGGGTCGCGGCTGCGATAATGGTTCAGGCCGCGAATGCCGGCTCGCGCGATGGCGGCCAGGGGGGACGCGGAGTGCTGGGCCAGCTCCATGGCCTGGGCATTGCCCCGGGCATCCCAGAAGGCCTGCTCAAACCAGCGACTGGCCTGGCGCATGCGCCAGGCCGCGACCGTCTTGTTGAGGATCAGTGCCCAGGTGGCCACCGACATGAGCAACAGGGTGAGGAACACCCCGATCAGGACCCAGTCGCCCTGCTGGAATACCAACGCAATATTCATTCAAGCCTCCAGTTTGAACAGGATGGGAACCCGGACCCAGGCCTCTACGGCCTGGCCGCCGCGGCGGGCGGGTTCGAAGCGCCAGTCGCGCACCGCCCGCAGGGCGGCCTCGTCGAGTCGTTCCGATCCGCTGGAACGGGCAAGTTCCACGACCACGGGCTGGCCGGCCGGGTCCACCCGTACGCGCAATTCCACCTCGCCTTCCTCGCGCAGGCGCCGGGACAGGCGCGGATAGGACGGCGGCGGGTTGCTGAGATAGTCTGCCTCGTAGACCGGCGGGGTCACGCTCGTCTGGGCCGCTTCCACCTGCGAGACCCTGGCGGGTTCCGGCTCGGGTGGGGTGGGTTCCGCGATCTCGGTGGGGACCTCGGACGGGGCCTGTTCGACGATTTCGGGTTCCGGCTCAGGTTCGGGTTTTTTTTCCGGCCGTGGCTCGGGCTCCGGGCGCCCATCGGGAGCCTCCACCGCCACGGGCGGGGGCGTCTCGATGCGGGCCGGCTCCGGCGGAGCAGCAGGCTCCGGAGGCGCTTCCAGGATGGCCACCTGCACCAGGGGCGCGGAATCCACGGTTTCCGGCGCCGGCTCCTGCAGCATCCAGGCCACCGCCATTCCATGCAGGAACAGGCTTCCCCCCAGTGCCAAGTGCAGGCCGGGACGCTTGGCCGACGCCGAAGGGGCACGTAGCGATGTGGCTGGGGAGGAGTGTAATAACATAAACGCAATTATTAATGAGAATCATTATTATTGTCAATAGCAGCCTGGCCGAGGCATTACCTCTGTCTGGTTTAGTCGGCGGGAACCAGGCGAATCAGGCTGGAGGGGTCTTCGTCCGGGAGGATATAGAGGTAGCCGTCGGGGCCCGTGCGCACATCGCGAATCCGCCAGCCTTGTTCTTCCAGCAGCCGTTCCTGCTCTACTGGCTCACGACCATCGAAGCGCAGCCGTTGCAGGTGGCGATGCGCCAGGGCCCCGACGAAGACATCCCCTTGCCAGTCGGGAAAGGCCTCGCCCTGGTAGAAGGCCATGCCCGAGGGGGCGATGGAGGGTGTCCAGTGATGGATGGGGGAGGCGAAGCCGGGTTGTGGTGGCGCGGGGCCGATACTCGGCCCGTGGTATTCACGACCATGGGTGGTGACCGGCCAGCCGTAATTGAGGCCCGCCTCGGGGAGGTTGATTTCGTCACCGCCGCGGGGACCGTGCTCGTGCAGCCACACCGCGCCGGTGTCCGGGTGCAGGGCAATGCCCTGGGGATTGCGATGGCCGTAGCTGTAGATCTCCGGCCGGGCATCTTCATGGTCCACGAAGGGGTTGTCGGTTGGGACGCGGCCGTCGTCGTGGAGCCGGATCAGGCCGCCCATGTGGCTGCCAAGGTCCTGGGCGCTGTCCCGCTCGCCGTGGTCACCGAGGGTGATGAAGAGGTAGCCCTCCCGGTCGAAGAGCAGGCGGGAGCCGAAATGCTGGCCGCTGCTCAGGGCGGGCTCGGCCTGGAACAGCAGCTCGAAATCCTCCAGGCGACCGTCGCGCAGACGGCCGCGCCCGACATGGGTGGACAGGCCGTCGTCCTGGCGTGCCGCATAGCTCAGGTATACCCAGCCATTGGTGGCGAAGTCGGGGTGGAGGGCCACATCCAGCAGGCCGCCCTGGCCCCGCGCCGCCACCTCGGGGGTATCCGCTACCCGCTGGCGCGAGCCGTCGCGGGGGTCGAGCAGCAACAGGCGTCCCGGCCGCTCGGTGACCAGCAGTCGGCTGTCGGGCAGGAAGGCCAGGGACCAGGGGTGTTCGAGCGCCTCGAACAGGACCTCGATGCGGTAGTCGTGGTGTTGACTCAGCTGGATGTCGGCCGCACCTGC
>DATHUT010000175.1:0-3261 GCA_035462005.1 Gammaproteobacteria bacterium
GGATCGTGGCGCGGCACCAAGGCCAGATCTGGGCGGAATCCTGCCCTGGCGCGGGTGCACGATTCTACTTCACCCTCGAGTAAGTGCGTGTTACACATGCGAGCCGATTCTCCACCCTTCCATCGATATCAGCCTCCCTCATACAAGGGGCTTGATATCCTTTACCAGGACATGGACCTGTTGGTGGTGAACAAGCCACCCGGCCTATTGAGTGTGCCTGGTCGAGGCCCTGACCGGCAGGACTGCCTGTCGGCGAGAGTACAGGAAGAATTCCCCGCAGCCCGCATCGTCCACAGGCTGGACATGGAAACCTCGGGCCTGCTGTTGCTTGCCCTGCATGCCGAGGCTCAACGCCGGCTGGGTTTGCAGTTCGAACGGCGCCAGGTACACAAGGAATATATCGCCGTGGTGCGTGGCCGGCTGCCCCATGCAGCCGGCAGCATCGATCTGCCTCTGTTCAGCGACTGGCCCAACCGTCCCAGGCAGAAGGTGGATTTCCTGCACGGCAAGGCTGCGCTGACCCATTATCGATGCCTGGAACAACCCGCCGGAGACGACACCACCCGACTCTTGCTGAACCCGGTAACCGGGCGCTCACACCAGCTGCGCGTACACCTGAAGCAGCTGGGACATCCCATTCTCGGGGACCGGCTCTATGGCGACCATGACGATACAGAGCGCCTCTTGCTGCACGCACGTACCCTTGCGTTCACCCATCCAGGCAATGGCCGCACGCTGCATCTCGATTGCCCGCCCGATTTCTGAAGCCGCCAGCCGCTCATGACGCTTGCCAGCCTCGTCATCACTCTGGTCATCCTGCTTACGGCCTACTTCATCCGCGGCATCACCGGCTTCGGCTCCGGACTCATCGCGGTCCCCCTGCTTGCGCATTTTCTCCCGTTGCAGTTCGTGGTACCCCTGTGCCTGATGCTGGATTTCAGCGCCTCGCTGGTGCTGAGTCGACATGGTCGCCGCCAGGTACGCTGGGATGAAATTCGCCCGCTGCTACCCTTCACGGTGATTGGTATCGTGATCGGCGCGTTCCTTCTATTGAAGCTGCCACGCGAACCCCTGCTGACGAGCCTCGGACTGTTCGTGATGCTGTTCGGATTGCGTTATGTACTCAATATCCATGGCGAACACGGGATTTCTCGCCTGTGGGCCATGCCGGCGGGACTGCTGGGCGGGATGATCGGGGCCCTGTTCGGCACAGGTGGACCGCCCTACGTGATCTACCTCACCCACCGCCTGCGCGACAAGTTCGAACTGCGCGCCACTTTTTCCGGGCTGTTCCTGCTGGAAGGCGCCTTGCGCATCGTCACCTTCCTCCTGGCCGGTCTGCTGTTGCAGGGGGAGCTGTTCCGGACCCTGTTGCTGGCCATGCCGGTCATGGCGCTGGGCCTGTATTTGGGCAACAAGGTCCACATCGGCATCGGTCAGCGACAGATGATCCTGCTTATCGGGCTGCTACTGGTGATCAGCGGCGCTTCGCTATTATGGCGGGCCTGGAGTCCTTGAGGCGCTAGGAACAGGGCAATTCCGGCCCAAGGATACAATCGACCAGGGTGAAGCCATGGTCTTCCAGGGCATCGGCCAGCTCCTCCCAGCCACAGCCGGGACTGGCTTCCTGCGTCCTGGCAATGATGCCGGTGACATGGCGGTAGACCTCGTGTTCCTCGAAATCCTCCGGCACATTCACCAGCCGGATCTGTTCGAATACGGGACTGGGCAGGATCATCAGGCGGGTAGACATGGGGTACTCCGTTTTCTCATTCGAGTAGTGAACGCAACGATTGAATACGCTGGAGCTCCGTCTCGCTCAGGCGGGGATACTCGAGCTCCAGTTGTTGCAGGCTGGCAGTGATGATCTCCGCCACGCAAAGTCGCATGTAACCCTTATCATCGGCCGGGATCACATACCATGGTGCCCAGGGTCGGGCGGTATTGGCAATGGCCTCCTGGTAGGCCTCCATGTAGGCATCCCAGTGCTGGCGTTCGCGTACATCAGCTTCGGAAAATTTCCAGTTCTTCTCCGGCTCGTCGATGCGCGAAAGAAAGCGTTTGCGCTGCTCCTTTCGTGAGATATTCAGCCAGAATTTCAGAACCAGGGTGCCGTTGCGTGCCAGGTGCTGCTCATGGCAGCGGATGGATTCATAGCGGTCCTGCCAGAGCTGTTGCAGGGACGCAGGTTCTGGAAGTCGCTGTTGGTCCAGGTGCTCGGGGTGTACCCGGACCACCAGCACTTCCTCGTAATAGCTGCGGTTGAAGATCCCGATATTGCCCCGCTCCGGCAGGCAGCGGGTGGTGCGCCAGAGAAAATCGTGGTTCAGTTCCAGCGGACTCGGCTGTTTGAAAGAGAACACATGACAGCCGGCTGGATCGATCCCGCGCATGACAGCCCGGATGGTACCATCCTTGCCGGCCGCATCCATGGCCTGGAAAATCAGCAACAGGGCGTGACGTTGATGCGCATAAAGCCGCCGTTGCTGCTCATCCAGGATGCTGATGCAGGTCTCGAGTCGTTCCCGCGCGGCCTTTTTCCCCGGCGCATCCTTGGGTGGCAGGGTGGAAAAATCCTCGCGAAGAAAACTGCCGTCAACCGGGGCAAGAAAGGGACTTTCCACCGGACCCGCCTTGCGCTTACGGGCAGTCACCGATGCGTCGTCCCGTCATGGTCTGGGTCATCTTCATCGGCCCCATGGGGCCGCCGTCCATGGTCATGACCACATCGCCCTCATAGCGCTCACCGGAATAGACGATCTTCCCGTCGCCGGTCATGGTCATGCCGTCCTGTTTGCATTGCACCCGCCAGGTGACCGTCTTGCCGCTGGTGCTGTGTTCGAGCACTTCACACTCCTGGCCCGGAGACTCCATCTGCGGCACCAGGTCCTCCTCCGTGACACAGTTGCGATGGGTCATGGGCGGAGGTGATACGGGCAAACCCTCGATCTCCGTTTCAATATGGCTCTCCCAGAGGCCTGTCTTGACATCCATGGCCACGGCTCCCGTGCTGGCCAATAACAGGCCGCACAGGCCGAATCCTGCACAAAGCAATCTCTTGTTCATGTTCCTGTCCTTGTCTTTCCCCAATGGAGCGCGGAGGTTGAGGACCACCACGCGCGTGGCGCAGGCAGTCTGGGACCGTCACACCAGTCTGTCCTGGCCGCCTTGGCACAGTAACGTATTGTGACATGAATGTCCCCCGCGGGCGCCAGCATCACAGGGTGAAAATCTCCATGATCACCGGCACCGTGATACGTC
>DATHUT010000176.1:0-2952 GCA_035462005.1 Gammaproteobacteria bacterium
TGGCTGGTGGATTTTCTCGCGGACCTGCCGGTGACCACCCTGGTCAGCACCCACAACCTCAGCCTGGCACCGGAACTGGGCAGCCGCGCCCTGGTACTGGGCGAGGACCACGGCCTGGTCTATGACGGGGCCATTGTCCCGTTACTGGACGACCTGCCGCGGCTCGCGGCCGCCAACCTGGTGCACAGTCACCGGCATCGTCATGGGGACCTGGAACACCGGCACCCCCATGTGCATGACTGGTGACCGCCTTTTCCAACTACCGTATCGCGGCGACCGGATGCTGGATGCCATTTTTACACCATTATTGAAATAATGTTGTACCGCCCGTGGAAGCCGTGCCACGGTGTTGTGCTATACCTAAACCACGACGGGCGGAAAACATGCCCGGTAGTTACTTGTTGAGTTTCCTTGCCCGGGGCACAGCCATGATCACGATAAGTACGCTGTCCTTTTACTTTCTCCTCGAAGTGATCGCCATCCTGTTGGTCCTGTTGATCATCGCGGGTTGGCGCTTGCGCAAGGTCAGTGGCGGAAGTGGACACAAGCTCATCGAGGCGAATGAAGGCCACCCGCCGCCCGGTCTCTACCTGGATCGCGAGGCGGCAAAGACCCAAACCTTCGTCGCGAGTCTGCAGGGAAAGCCCGAATGTGAGCCAGCTGATCCCGCCCTTCGCTCATCCCTCGGGGTTCGCGCCCGTTTGCTGCGGCACGAATCGGTATTGGCCCGGACGCCCATGGGTGAGCGTGATCCCGGCGGCTGGTCCCTGCTGGCCCGGGATGTGTCGCGGTTGCTCAGTGCCGAAGGGTATGTCCGCAAGGCCAAAGCGGATCAGATTCATGGCGAGGATAGTCAGACCAGTGTGGTGCTCGCCAAGCAACAGGAGCAAACCATCATGCATCTGCGGGAGTACATTCAGGAACTCCTGGAAGCACTGGGCCATCAGCCAAGCCCTGAAACGGACATAGAAGACCGATTCAACGAGCTGGATCGGGTGAACGAAGAGCTCAAACTCTGTGTGGCTATCCTAGAAGACGAAAACGAATTCCTTCGCGACCAGATTGCAGCATTACTCAAGCTCATGCCAACTGAAAATGATGCTGTCCCGAGCAAGCTCAGCATATCCGCCGGATGAGGGTCATTGCCATGATGACCTGGTGCTTACGCCTTGGGATGATTCATGCCACTGTCCCACCCGACTGTGCTCGAGTGGTCGGGTCAGTAATTTTTGAGCTCTGGGCTCAGGCCACCTCCCGCGCCGTATCACCACCCAGGTAGCGCCAGCCCTCGATCACTGGCCCGCTGTCGTGGTTGTTGGCAAACGCCAGTTCGATGGGCGTGGCCGTGGGGATCTCGAAGCCCTCCACCTCGGCGACACTCATGCCCATGAGTTCCATCAGCAAGGCGCGCAGGGTGTTGCCGTGGGAACTGATCAGGACGCGCTCGCCCTGCGCCAGGGCTGGCAGGATTCGTTCCCGGTAGAAGCCACTCACCCGTCCACGGGTCTCGGCCAGGGTCTCGCTGTGGGGCAGGGCAGCCCCGGGAATCCGTCCTGCCCAATCCGGATATTGTGCCTGCCACTGTGCCTGGCTCATGGCCGGGGGACGGTCCCGGTAGCCACGCCGCCAGCGCCAGACCTGTTGCTCTCCCGCCTGGCGTGTCATGGCAGCCTTGTCCGCCCCTTGCAGGGCGCCGTAATGGCGCTCGTTGAGCCGCCAGTCGCGCTGTCGGGCGAGATCGGCTTGGCCGACGCCCTCCAGCAGGAGCTCCAGGGTATGCACGGCGCGCCGCAGCTCGGAGCTCCAGGCGCGGTCGAAGCGATAACCCTGTTCCAGGAGCAGGCCAGCGGCGCACCGCGCCTCCTCGATGCCTTGTTCCGTAAGCGCGGGGTCGGCCCAGCCCGTGAAACGGTTCTGCTGGTTCCATTCGCTCTGGGCGTGACGGATGAGCAGCAGGCTGGGTGAGCGGGGGTTTTGTGGGTGCTGGTCTCGGTTCATGGGGATAGTCTGCCGGGCCAGAACCGAAAGTAAAAATTGATTGTTATTATAAAAATGATAGTTTTTGATAATTTATTTCCCTTCGCAGCCGGTTTGTCTCACCCGGGGCGATTCGAGGTGGAGTTTCTCTACGGGAATGATTACGACCTTGGCGGCGTCATGTGTAGTGAATCCTGGGCAGGGCCGTGAGAGATGATCAGAAAATTTATCGATTGCCGAGATATGCCCGGCGTCAAATGCACAGTGGCGATCTTTGCGGAAACCGAGGAAGAACTGCTGGAAGCGGCGCTGCAACATGCCATTAGCGCTCATGGCTGCAAGGATACCCCTGAGTTGCGCGAGCGTTTGCGGACCTGCTTCAAAATCGAAAAGCGCCGCGCCAGCTACAGCTGAGCCTGCGCGGCTCAGCGGCCGAAGATCACTCCCACGCCAATGTTGAAACGGGTTCGCCCGTTATCGCCATCCCGGTCAGCCGGCCACAGGTGGATGTCTTGTGCCTGTACCAGGGGGTAGCGGTAGGAGGCTTCACCCACTTGTCCTTCCAGGTTGTCAGCCAGTGTACCCATGACGGTGATGTGACGACCCGGGGCGTGGTTCACTTCTTCCAGGTAGCCTGCCTGGCGGACCAGGAAACGGCCCTGGGGAGGACGGCTGGTCAGCGGCCGCTGGTTGCGGTCCAGGGGATAGCCCAGCACCTCGATCTCCGTGTACTGACTCAGATTACGCGTGGCCACGATCGTGCCGCCCCAGATGATCCGTGCCTCCCGGTGGGCGCTGGCGGCACTGCTGGATACCTCCGCGGGCTGCAGGTCAACGGCCACCCCGGAAGTGGGATAACGCGGACCCGTGGCGCAGGCGCTCAACCAGACCAGGGCGAACAAGGGGATGAGGATCTTGGGCATGGCAGACTCCAGGGAAAGCCCTTTATACATGGCGCAGCTCTTGTAGCGGGTC
>DATHUT010000177.1:0-7059 GCA_035462005.1 Gammaproteobacteria bacterium
GACCGCGGCCCCGACACCCCCGACGAACTCTGGCTGCTGGAACACCCGCCGGTGTTCACCCTGGGGCTGAATGGCAAACCGGAGCATCTGCTCGACCCGGGCACCATCCCGGTGATCCCCATCGACCGCGGCGGCCAGGTCACCTACCACGGGCCCGGCCAGCTGGTGGCCTACCTGCTGGCGGACCTGGAGCGGCGTCCGCTCGGTGTGCAGGCCCTGGTGCGTACCCTGGAGCAGGTAGTCATCGACCTGCTGGCGGACTACGGCATCGCTGCCCAGGCCCGGCGCGAGGCCCCGGGTGTCTACGTGGAAGGAGCCAAGGTGGCGGCCCTGGGCCTGCGGGTCAAGAAGGGCCGTTGCTACCATGGCCTGGCCCTGAACGTGGCCATGGACCTGGAGCCCTTCGCCCGCATCAACCCCTGCGGCTACCCGGGCCAGACCGTCACCCAGCTGCGTGACCTGGGCATTTCCGCACCCATCGAGCAGGTTTCCGACCGCCTCCAGGCCCACCTGGAGGCCCTTCTGGGCTACACTGGGCGCCCCGAGGAAACCGTGGCCCCCGTGGCCCAGCCCGCACCCCATGACTGAACCGGACAGCAAGCACCAGCGCGGTGCCGCCAAGGTGGCGCGCATCCCCGTCAAGATCGAGCCCAGCGCTAAGGTGGCCCGCAAGCCGGCCTGGATCCGCGCCAAATCACCCGCCAGCCCGGAAGTGGCGCGCCTCAAGAAGGTGTTGCGCGAGCAGCGTCTGCACACGGTGTGCGAGGAGGCCTCCTGCCCGAACCTGGGCGAGTGCTTCGGCCACGGCACAGCCACCTTCATGATCATGGGCGACATCTGCACCCGCCGCTGCCCCTTCTGCGACGTCTCCCACGGCCGTCCCGATCCCCTCGATGCCGAGGAGCCCCGGCACCTGGCCGAGACCATCGCCGCCATGGGCCTGCGCTACGTGGTCATCACCTCCGTGGACCGCGACGACCTGCGCGACGGCGGCGCCGGCCATTTCGTGGACTGCATCCGCGCCGTGCGCGAACAGACCCCGCACACCCGCATCGAGATCCTGGTGCCCGATTTCCGCGGCCGCATGGACCGCGCCCTGGAAATCATGGACGCGGCCCCGCCCGATGTGTTCAACCACAACCTGGAAACGGTGCCGCGCCTCTACAAGGCCGCACGCCCCGGCTCCGACTACCACTGGTCGCTGCGCCTGCTGAAGGAGTTCAAGGCACTTCACCCCGGCGTGCCCACCAAGTCCGGCCTCATGCTCGGCCTTGGCGAGACATTGGAGGAAGTACAGGCGGTCATGGAGGACCTGCGCGCCCACGACTGCGACATGCTGACCCTGGGCCAGTACCTGCAGCCCAGCCTGCACCACCTGTCCGTGGAGCGTTTCGTGCATCCCGACGAGTTCGCCGAGCTGGCGCGCATCGGCGAGTCCATGGGCTTCACCCACGTGGCGAGTGGTCCCATGGTGCGTTCCTCCTACCACGCCGATGTACAGGCGGCCGGGGTGCTGGAGGGCTGAACTGGGTAATACTCCCGTCATCCCTGGTTCACGTCATCCTTGGTTCACGTCATTCCGGCGAATGCCGGAATCCATGTTCTCCAAACCCCTGGATTCCGGCATTCGCCGGAATGACGTGGTTGCGGTGCTTCCCTGGAATGGTTCGGTGCTTGTCCTGGCTATTCGCGGCGGAAGCCGCTCCTACAGGGGACTTCGTACACCCGGGCAGGGCTCAATCATGCGCTTCCCGGGTGTCCCGCCAGTGGATAGCGCTCCATCACATAGCCCAGGCAGTCCTGGCGAATCACCCGCTCGTCCAGGGTGAACATGGAAGGCATGAGCGCCCGCATGGTGCGAATCTCGCCATCGTCGATGCGAAAAAACCGTTTCCCCACCTCGATCCCCTCCTCATCCCAAGCCTCCAGGCCTACCCCATCCGCGTCCCGCACCCGACCCAGGCTGGTGCCGGCGGGCAGCTCGCGAAAGTTGAGATGATCGAGGTCGGAATTGAAGCGGATATCGTGGTCGGTGGCATCAAAACCGAAACTGAGCCGGCTGGGCACCTTCACCGTGGCTACCGTGTGAAACAGGTCGAGGTCATGGTCCGGCACCGGGTGATCCGGGAGTTCATGCAGACGCAGGCACGCATCCAGGAATTGTTCCGCGTGCTCGGCACCAAAGGCATGGTCGGACTTGCCGCACTCCACCGTCACCGCCGGGCACAGCCCCGCCAAGGCCATGGACTGCACCCCCAGGGGGCGCAGGAAATACACCACGGTGCGGCTGAACAAGGTGGCCAGGCGCAGAAAGCGGTGATCCACGCGATTCACGCAGGCGTAATGGGGATTGAGGCCGGTGTTGTTGTGTATATCCACGCTGGCGAATACCCGGCGCGCGCGCATGTCTTCCACGATGCGCGCCATCATGGCCGCCTCGGGGCTGCCGGACTCCTCGGTCCCGGGCCATACCCGGTTGTAGTCGGGCTGGCCATCGAGCCGGCGCAAGTGATAGCGCGCGGCCGCCACATTGCCGACGAACCAGGACAGGCTGCGGGGCAGCTGCCGGCCGCCCGCATGGCGACGCAACAGGGCCTGGACCGCCTGCAGGCCTGAATGTTCGTTACCGTGCAACAGGGTGGATACGAACAGTGGTTCGGGAATGCTGCCCTCCAGGTGAATCAGGGTCGGACCACCCAGCAAGCCCTCCAGCTCCTCCGCCCGGGCCTGCAACAACCCCTCCGGCACCTGGTCCAGTACCCGTAACATGCCTACACCCCTCTGTTTTTTTTCGCAGCCTCCATCCTATCATCCTCGATCGGGCGGGGGACGTCGGGACAGAACATAAACCGCACTGTTAGTCCCTTAATACCGGGCTTGTGAGGCCGTTATACCCCCGTATCCGCAATCCTGTACCGAGGACCCCAACATGTTCCGCAACCTGCGCATTGGCACCCGCATCCCCCTGGCCTTCGCCATCATTATTCTGCTCACCATCGTTGCGGTCGTGTGGATCAGTCAGCACAACACCTCATCCATCATCGAGGCCGCCGAGAAACGGGAGCTGCAGAGCCACTACAGCGCCATGATGAGCCTGATCGACAATCAGGGTCAGCTGGCCCTGGGCCTGGCCCAGCTGGTTGCCCACCAACCCGACATGCAAGAGGCCTTCGCCCGTGGCGATCGTCAGCGCCTGCTGGAGATGGTACGCGACGCCTATGAGGAGTTCCGGGACAACAACGGCATGCGTCAGTTTCAGTTCCATCTGCCCCCGGCCACGTCCTTCCTGCGTGTCCACAAGCCGGAAAAATTCGGTGATGACCTGTCCTCCTTCCGCCACACCGTCACCAGCGTCAACGAATCCCGACAGCCCCTCCATGGTATCGAAAGGGGCGTGGCCGGCCTGGGCATTCGTGGCGTAGCACCGGTCTCCTTCCAGGGCCGACACATCGGCTCGGTGGAGTTCGGCCTGTCCCTGGGCCAGGAATTGCTGGAACAGTTCAAGGAGATGAATGGGATCGATGCCGCCATGTACCTGCCGGATGGCGAGGGCTTTCGTCAGTACGCCACCACCTGGAACGCCGGCCTGCTGGCCAGTCATGACCAGATGCGCCGTGCCCAGGATGGCGAGGCGGTCATTGCCATCGTCGAGCACAATGGTCAGCCACTTGCCGCCTACCTGGTGCCCGTTTTCGACTACACGGGTCAGGCCGTGGGTGTGATGGAACTGACCATGGACCGCAGCGCCTACCTGGAGCAACAGGCCGATGCCCGCAACAGCCTGCTAGCGGCCGCCGTGGTGGCCCTGCTGCTGGGCCTGCTGCTGTTCTATTTCGTCAGCACCAGCATTGTGGCGCCCCTGCGTCGGGCCGTGGCACGCATGGAGGACATCGCCAGTGGTGACGGCGACCTGACCCGACGCCTGGCCGCCGAAGGCAATGACGAGGTCGCCGAGCTGGCACGCGGATTCAATCACTTCGCCGACACCGTGCAAAAACTGGTGCAGCAGGTACAGGGCTCCACCACCCAGGTGGCCACCGCCGCAGAAGAGATGAGCGCCATTACCGCCCAGACCAGTGCCGGTGTGCAGCGCCAGCGCTCGGAGATCGACCAGGTGGCCACCGCCATGACCGAAATGGCCGCCACGGTTCAGGAAGTGGCACGCAATGCCGCCGGGGCCGCCGAGGCCGCCCGCGAGGCCAACGGCGAGGCCGAGGATGGCAAGCGCGTGGTGGACGCCACCATCGGCGTCATCCACGAACTGGCCAAGGAGGTCAGCCAGGCCGCCGGGGTGATCGATCAGCTGGCCGCCGACAGCGAGGCCATCGGCAGCGTGCTGGACGTGATTCGCGGCATTGCCGAACAGACTAATCTGCTGGCGCTCAATGCCGCCATCGAGGCGGCCCGTGCCGGCGAACAGGGCCGCGGCTTTGCCGTGGTGGCCGACGAGGTACGTACCCTGGCCCAGCGCACCCAGGCCTCGACCCGGGAGATCCAGCAAATGATCGAGAAGGTGCAGGACGGCGCCCGCGGGGCGGTCGAGGTCATGCAAACCGGCCGCAAACGGGCCGAGGAAAGTGTGCACCAGGCCGGCGAAGCGGGCAGCTCACTGCAGACCATCACCTACGCCGTTTCGGCCATCAGCGACATGAATGTGCAAATCGCCAGCGCAGCGGAAGAACAGAGCGCCGTGGCCGAGGAGATCAACCGCAACATCGTCAACATCGGCACCGTGGCCGATGAGACCGCGACCGGTTCGGAGCATACCGCCACCGCCAGTGCCGAACTGGCCCGGCTGGGCACCGACCTGCAGCGCGCCGCGGGCAAGTTCAAGGTCTAGATCCTATTTCAGAAATCGATTCCCCGGTCCAATGCCTCCACCGTCATTCCCGCGCAAGCGGGAATCCAGGTTCTTTCCACTCTTCCTGGATGCCCGCATACGCGAGCATGACGGTTTACTTGCAATGACGGAGATTCCGGCCTGGGCGTCTAGATATCCCACTCGTGCACAGGAGAGCCACTTTCCTGGCGCTCCCAATAGGCCTGGGTGAGTGCCGCCATGTCGCGGCCGTGGCGGGCCACGAAGGCCCGTTGCCAGCCGGCACCGGTGCAGCCGTTCGCCACACGTCGATCGATGATGTCCAGGTAATGATCGGCCTGCCTGCCTTCGATGCCCAACTGTTCCAGACCCTGGGCCGCGAGGGGCAGCAGGCGCTCGCGCACCAGCCAAGCCATGCCGTGGCGCTTGCCGTCCAACCAGGTGACCGTGGACTCGAGTCCGTCGCGGGCCGCTGCATAGAAGTTGTCGCGGGCCGCAGGGAAGGATAACGCAGCTTCCGGCGCCGGCTCAGCGTGCACCAGGGCCGCCACCAGGCCGTAGAAGAAAGCCATGTTCGCCACCTCGTCCGCCAGGGTCGGGCCGCCGGGGATCACCCGGTGCTCGACACGCAGGTGCGGGGTGCCGTCCTCGTCGAATCCCAGCAGCGGCCGGTTCCAGCGCCAGATGGTGCCGTTATGCAGGCGCAGGTGCGGCAGGGTGACATCCTCTTCGTCGAACAATATGGGTAGCATCACGGGGAAATGCTGTTCGTTCTCCACAAAGCATTCCAGCAGTGAATGGCGCGCATAACCGGTACCGAAACTCACCCGGCGCAAGGGGCCGTTGGCCACGCCGGCAAAACCGCCCACCGCCACCGACTGTTCGAACAGGGGAACACGCGTCTCGTCCCAAAGGTCCCGGCCGAACAGGAAGGGGGAATTGGCGGACACGGCCACCAACGGCGCCGACACCAGGATGGCAGCGTTGTAGCTGCGCACCGCCTCCGCCAGTCCCACCTTGAGATGGATCTGGAAGGAGGTGGTGGCCGCCTCCAGCATCACGTTACCGTGATGGGTCCTGAGCTGTTCGCGGCCGTGGATATTGAGTTCCAGCGGCGCTCCCCCACGCAGGCGCAACACCTGTGCATTGAGGGCACGGTAGCGCTTGAGGGGCGACATATTGGCGAGGCTGAGCTGGGATTCGCGCAGGGTAGGCAGGATACCGATCATCAGCAGGCGCGCGTCCAGCTCCGCGGCAGCTCGCACACCCGCGCGCCAGGTCTCGGACAATGCCGCCTCCATACTGGCCAGGCAAGTACCGTGCAAGTCCTGCGGCGGGGTGTTGAATTCGACGTTGAAGCGAGACAGCTCCGGTACCACCAGGGCGTCATCCAGGCGCGCCAGGAAGGCCTCGTTGATGGGCGCCGGGCTACCCTGTCCGTCCACCAGCCAGGCCTCCAGCTCGCAACCCGCCACAGGTGTCCGGCGGGAAAAACGCTGTTCCGCGAACCAGTCCGCCAGCGTGGCGGTCTCCTGTGCCAGGCGCCGGCGGTATTCCTTTTCCTCGGCCGGGGTAAAGTGGCTGTGGCTGATCTCATCACCCACGAGGGAGGCCTCCATCGGTAGCTGCGTTGAGTTCCCACAGCCGTTGTGGCGTACCCACATCGGACCAGCAACCCGGGTACGACTCGCCACTGACACGTCCCCGTGCCATGGCGGCACGCAGCAACGGCGCCAGGGGAAAACGCCCCGGTGTGCAGTCTGCAAACAATGCCGGGCGATAGAGGCCGATGCCGCTGAAGGTCAGGCGGGGTTCGCCCGTTTCCCGCAAGCGGCCATCGTGCAGACAGAAATCCCCTTCGGGATGCTGGGCGGGATTCGGCACCAGCACCAGATGGGCAAGATCCTCGCCAAGCTCACGCTGCCGCAATGCCGCAAAGGGGTAATCCGTCCACACATCGCCGTTGATCACCAAGAAGGGCATCTCCCCCAGCAGGGGCAAGGCCTGATGGATGCCACCGCCGGTTTCCAGGGCACCCTCCGGCTCCTGCGAATACTGGATCCGCACGCCCAGTTCCACACCATCCCCCAGACAATCGTGAACGCGTTCACCGAGATGGGCGATATTGATCACCAGCTCGCGGATACCGGCCCGACGCAGTGCCTCGATGTGATAGTGAATGAGGGGTTTGCCGGCAACTTCCAGCAGGGGTTTGGGGGTGTGATCGGTCAGCGGCCGCA
>DATHUT010000178.1:0-2028 GCA_035462005.1 Gammaproteobacteria bacterium
GACGTTTCTGTCCCGCATCTAAACCGGGGTCGCCAGCCGCGCCCTCCAGGCGCCGCTGGACCCAGCGCTTCTGGTCCGTATCGGTGATGTGCATGTACTCGGCACCGATGGTGCCGGTATAGACCCGCTGCAACTGCTCGATGACCTCGCGCAGGGTGCGCCGCGACTCGCCTACCAGGGAACCGGTATCAAAGATCTGGTCGAGGTGCGCCTCGCCCAGGCCATGGAAGGCGGGATCGAGATCGGGCACCGGGGGGCGCTCGCAGATGCGCAGGGGGTCCAGGTCGGCCTGCTGATGGCCGCGTACCCGGTAGGCGTTGATGAGTTGCAGGACTTCCGTCTGCATGCGCGCGGCCGGTGCCGGGCGCGCAGGGGATGGGGTCGCAGCCGGGCGCGGCGGCGGGGGTACCGGCTGGCCGGCCGTAAGCTCGTTGAAATAGGCACGCCACTCGGGATCGAGCGCGCCAGGATCCCGCAGCCAGGCCTCGTAGCGGTCCTCCAGATAAGCGGCATTGGCGCCCTGCAGTACGGAACGTTCGGCAATCAGCTTGCGAACGGCATTCATGATTCCATCCCTTTCACCTGCTGGTGAAGCATCCCGACCTCGCCATGGCGAGGGATCCTGCGTCCAGTGACTGAAACCGGACATCCTGGACCGGCAACAGCCTTCTTAGACTAGCATAGCGGTTCGTTATTGCTGCACTTTAGCCCGGCGAATCAAATGGTTTCGGCCATCCCCCCGGACGGCCCGGGAACTTTGCCACCACCCTAGCCCTCCAAGGGGGTGCATATGCCGGTAACGGCCGGGAGTGGTACCATGACCCACCCGGGCCAACCGGCACAAAACAATTCGACGGAACCCCCTGAGGGGACAAGAGGAATCATTATGATCAGACACTGGCTGGGCAATCTGGCGCTGTGCGCCGCGCTGCTGGGCGGACCCGCGGCCGCCATGGCGCAGGAATACGACGAAGGCATCGACTACCAGCGGATATCCCCGCCCCAACCCACCGCCAGTGCCGACAAAGTGGAAGTGGTGGAGCTGTTCTGGTACGGCTGCCCCCACTGCCACCAGCTGGAACCCCTGTTGCACAAGTGGCTGGAGAAACAGCCCGACCATGTGGAATTCGTGCGCCTGCCGGCCCTCCTCAACCCCAACTGGGAACTGCTGACCCGCGCCTACATCACCGCCGACCTGCTCGGTGTGGTGGAAGATGTCCATACCGACCTGTTCGACCGCATCCACGTGAAGCGGGATCGCAGCCTGCACAGCGAGGACGGTCTGGCCGCCTTTTTTGCCGAGCATGGTGTGGATGAACAGAAATTCCGCGAAACCTTCCATTCCTTTGCCACCATGACCCGCGTCAACCAGTCCAGGCTCATGAGTCGCCGCTATGGCGTCAACGGCGTGCCCACCATCATCGTCAATGGCAAGTACCGCGCCAACGCCAGCATGGCCGGCGGTACCCACGAAGGCATGCTGCGAGTGGTCGACCACCTCATCGAAAAGGAATACAAGGCCATGAACCCGGCCACGGCGGATGCGCAAAAGTAATCCATGAAGGCCGCCGAGCTGTTCCTGAAGTGCCTGGAAAACGAGGGCGTGGAGTACATCTTCGGCGTGCCGGGCGAGGAAAACCTGGACGTCATGGATGCCCTGCTGGATTCGCCCATCCAGTTCATCACCTGCCGCCATGAACAGGGTGCGGCCTTCATGGCCGACGTCTACGGCCGCCTCACTGGCCGCGCCGGGGTGTGCCTGTCCACCCTTGGACCGGGCGCCACCAACCTGATCACCGGCGTCGCCGACGCCAACATGGACCATGCCCCGCTGGTGGCCATCGCCGGCCAGGCCGACACCAACCGGCTGCACAAGGAATCCCACCAGGTGCTGGACCTGCGCCAGCTGTTCCAGCCCATCACCAAGTACTCCTCCCAGCTGCTCGACGCCGACATCATCCCCGAGGTGGTGCGCAAGGCCTTCAAGCTGGCGCAGACGGAAAAGACCGGCGCCACCTTCATCGAATT
>DATHUT010000179.1:0-4903 GCA_035462005.1 Gammaproteobacteria bacterium
CATCGAGGATGCCAAGTTCAAGACCTATGGTTGCGGCTCCGCCATCGCCTCTTCTTCGCTGTTGACCGAATGGGTCAAGGGCAAGACCCTGGACGAGGCCGGCCAGATCAAGAACAGCCAGATCGCCGAGGAACTGGCCCTGCCGCCGGTGAAGGTGCATTGCTCGGTATTGGCCGAGGACGCCATCAAGGCCGCCATCGCCGACTACCAGGGCAAGCAGGACGGCAAGCCGCAGGCAAAAAGCGCCTGAGAGCGCGGGAGTTCATCATGGCCATCACCCTGACCGAAGCTGCCGCCAATCGCGTCAAGACCTTCATGGAAAGCAGGGGCAAGGGCGTAGGCCTGCGCCTCGGCGTGCGTACCACCGGCTGTTCCGGCATGGCCTACGTGCTGGAGTTTGCCGACGAGATCGCCGACACTGATCATGTGTTCGAGGATCATGGCGTGAAGGTGCTGGTGGATCCCAAGAGCCTGGTCTACATCGACGGCACCGAGCTGGATTTCGCCCGCGAGGGCCTGAACGAGGGGTTCAAGTTCAACAACCCCAACGTCAAGGACGAGTGCGGCTGCGGCGAAAGCTTCAGCGTCTGAGCGGCGCGCCGCACGCCTGACGTCCCGGGTGTAGTACCATACCGCCCGGTTATCCCGGATTGCGTTCTCTCATGCCCACGGATCTTTCCAGCAATCACTTCGAACTGTTCGGACTGCCCCAGGCCTTCGAGCTGGACCGGGGCAAGCTGGACGCGCGCTATCGCGAGCTGCAGCGCCAGGTGCATCCCGACCGCTTTGCCAGCGCCGGGGACCAGGCGCGGCGTGTCTCCATGCAGCAGGCCGCACGCCTCAACGAGGCCTACCAGGTCCTGAAGGATCCGCTGCGGCGCGGGCGCTACCTGCTGGAACTGCGCGGCGTGGACTTCGACGACCAGCAGCAGTCTCTGCGCGATACCGCGTTCCTGATGGAACAGATGGAATTGCGAGAGGAACTGGAAGTAGTGGCGGAGGCGAGTGATCCGTTGGTGGTGCTGGCCGGCTTCATCGACCGGGTGCGTGCGAGCTTTCGTGCCCTGCAGGATGAGCTGGCGGCCTCCCTGGACGGTAGCGAGATGATTCCCGAGGGAGCCGTGGGCCTGGTACTGAAGATGCAGTTTTACCGCAAGCTCGAGGAAGAGGCTGAGGCGCTGGAGATGGACTTCGAGGAACAGCTCGACTGAGTTGTTCGCATGTGCACCCTGTAGGAGCGGGCTCTGCCCGCGAACAGCCGGGGGTGCCCAAGGCCTTCGCGGGCAGAGCCCGCTCCTACAGGGTTGTGGCATTACATATAACTGAGATTTGGATCACTGAGCATGGCACTACTGCAAATCGCCGAACCGGGACAGTCCACCGCGCCGCACCAGCACCGGCTGGCGGCGGGGATCGATCTCGGCACCACCAAGTCCCTGGTGGCCACGGTGCGCAGCGGTGTGGCCGGTACCCTGCCCGATGACGCAGGTCGCCACCTGTTGCCTTCGGTGGTGCAGTATCGCGCGGACGCAGAACCGCGGGTGGGGCATGAAGCCCTGGCCGGGGCGGTGCATGACCCGCTCAATACCATCGCCTCGGCCAAGCGCCTGATGGGACGCGGTGTGGCTGACGTGAAGACCCTCGGTGACCAGTTGCCCTATGCCTTCGTGGCAGGGGAGTCGGCCATGCCGCGCCTGCACACGGTGGCCGGTGATGTGAGCCCCGTGGAGGTGTCCGCCGAGATCCTCAAGGTGCTCAAGGCGCGTGCCGAGGCCAGCCTGGGCGGCGACCTGGTGGGCGTGGTCATCACCGTGCCGGCCTATTTCGATGATGCCCAGCGCCAGGCCACCAAGGATGCCGCCACCCTGGCGGGACTCAATGTGCTGCGACTGCTCAACGAACCCACCGCCGCTGCCGTGGCTTACGGCCTGGATCGCGCCGCCGAGGGCGTCATCGCCGTCTACGACCTGGGTGGTGGCACTTTCGATATCTCCATCCTGCGTCTGCACCAGGGTGTGTTCGAGGTGCTGGCCACCGGCGGCGACACTGCCCTGGGCGGTGACGACATGGACCGTGCAGTGGCGCGTTGGATCATGGAGCAGGCGGGCATCGGCGAGAATGCCGATCATGCCCAGATGCGCCGCCTCATGCGTGATGCCTGCGCCGCCAAGGTGGCGCTCACCGAGGCCGACCTTGTACCGCTCGATGTGGAATTGATGGACGGCAGCCACTGGCAAGGCGAGCTGAGCCGCGCGCAGTTCGATGCCCTGGTGGCGCCGCTGCTGCGCAAGACCCTCAACACCTGTCGCCGCACCCTGCGCGATTCGGGCGTGGAGATCGCGGACGTCTCCGAGGTGGTCATGGTAGGTGGTTCCACCCGCACGCCCTGCGTGCGCGCGGCGGTGGCGGACTTCTTCGGCCGCGCTCCCCACGTAGAGATCGACCCCGACCGGGTAGTGGCGGTGGGCGCGGCCATCCAGGCCGACATCCTCGCCGGCAACAAGCCCGAGGACGAAATGCTGCTGCTGGACGTGATCCCCCTGTCCCTGGGCATCGAGACCATGGGCGGCCTGGTGGAGAAGATCATCCCGCGTAACACCACCATCCCGGTGGCGCGCGCCCAGGAGTTCACCACCTTCAAGGACGGCCAGACCGCAATGGCCCTGCATGTGGTACAGGGCGAGCGCGAGCTGGTGAGCGACTGCCGTTCCCTGGCGCGCTTCGAACTGCGCGGGATTCCGCCCATGGTGGCGGGTGCTGCCCGCATCCGCGTTACCTACCAGGTGGATGCCGACGGCATGCTGAGCGTCACGGCCCGGGAACAGGGCAGCGGGGTGCAGAGCCGAATTGAGGTGAAGCCGTCCTATGGGCTTACCGATACCGAGATCGAGACCATGCTCAAGGCTTCCATGGATCATGCCAGCGAGGACATGGAAGCGCGTCGCCTGCGTGAACAACAGGTGGAAGCGGACCGGGTGCTGGAAGCCCTGCAGGCCGCCCTGGCGAAGGATGGCGAGCGCTTCCTGGAAGCCGCCGAGCGTGCCGCCATCGATGCAGCTGTGCAGGCTCTGGTGGCTGCCCGTCAGGGCACGGACCACCGGGCCATCAAGCGCGCCATCGAGGCGGTGGAGAAGGCCAGTGCCGAATACGTGGAACGGCGCATGAACGCCAACATCCAGCGCATGATGGCCGGCCACGAAGTGAAGGATTTCGAGTAGGCGCCAGTCGGCAGGGTATAGGCATGGCGCTGCATAACACGGAGACCGCAGAGACGCTGAGAACACAGAGATAATATTGATGAGGAACCACTGATTGTTTTTTCGTCATTCCGGCGTATGCCGGAATCCAGAAGGATCAGAGGCATGGATGCCGGCATGCGCCGGCATGACGGTGTGATCTAGGTTCCTGAAAATCTCTGTGTTCTCCGTGTCTCTGCGTCCTCCGCGTTCCGCGGCTCCGGACTGAGCAAGTGCACCAGCTGAACCGTATTTGACTGACGAGAGACCAAGATGCCCCAAATCATTTTCCTGCCCCATGAAGAGATCTGCCCGGAAGGGGCGGTGGTCGAGGCCGAACCCGGCACCACAATCTGCGATGCGGCCCTGGCCCATGGCATCGAGATCGAGCACGCGTGTGAGAAGTCCTGCGCCTGTACCACCTGCCACGTCTACGTGCGCGAGGGTTTCGATACCCTGGCACCCTCCGACGAGGCCGAGGATGACCTGCTGGACAAGGCCTGGGGCCTGGATCCCGACTCGCGGCTGAGCTGCCAGGCCCGGGTGGCGAACCAGGACCTGGTGGTGGAGATCCCCAAATACACTATCAACATGGTCAGCGAGCACCGCTGAGGACATCTCATGAGCCTGAAATGGACCGATACCCTGGACGTTGCCATCGAGCTCGACGAAGCCCATCCGGACATTGATCCGCGCACGGTGAACTTCGTAGATCTGCGCCAATGGGTACTGGATCTCGACGATTTCGACGATGATCCCAGCCGTTGTGGTGAGCGCATCCTGGAGGCCATCCAGCTGGCCTGGATGGAGGAGCGGGGCTGAAGGGGCATCCCG
The DNA here is from genome assembly GCA_035462005.1 of Gammaproteobacteria bacterium. Taxonomy (GTDB): domain Bacteria; phylum Pseudomonadota; class Gammaproteobacteria; order DSM-19610; family DSM-19610; genus JAIVHA01. The sequence continues at coordinate 4,071 of DATHUT010000179.1, forward strand.
GCGGCTCACAGCCCCCGTAGGAGCGTGCTCTGCCCGCGAATATCCGTTTCGCGGGCAGAGCACGTTCCTGCAGGGCGCATGCCTTGCCGGCAGGCGGGTATTCCGGATTTCGCTCCAGCCCCTCCCGCCTCATTGCCTGTTTCCTGCCGGCGAGGTACACTTAGCAGCTTGATTTTCTGGCAGATACGGGCGATTCCGCCCGCCACATCCACCATTCCCGGAGCCGTAACCGCATGGCCATCGAACGCACCCTTTCCATCATCAAGCCCGATGCCGTCGCCAAGAACGTGATTGGCGAGATCTATGGCCGCTTCGAGAAGGCGGGGCTGCGCATCATCGCCGCCCGCATGATGCAGCTGACCCCCAAGCAGGCCGGTGCCTTCTACGCGGTGCATAAGGAGCGTCCCTTCTACAACGAGCTGGTGGATTTCATGGTCTCCGGCCCGATCATGGTGCAGGTGCTGGAGGGCGAGAACGCCATCAAGCGCAACCGCGAGGTCATGGGCGCCACCAACCCCAAGGACGCCGCGCCGGGCACCATCCGCGCCGATTTCGCCGAGACCGTGGACGAAAACGCCGTGCATGGCTCCGATGGCCCGGAGACCGCAGAGCAGGAAATCGCCTTCTTCTTCAAGCCTGACGAGATCTGCCCGCGCCTGCGCTGAGGCGACGCCAAATTTCATGACCGTGCCACGCACCAATCTCCTCGACTTCGACCTGGCAGGGCTGCAGGGGTTCTTCGCCGGGCTCGGCGAAAAGCCCTTCCGCGCCACCCAGCTGCTGAAGTGGATCTACCAGGAAGGGGAAACCGACTTCGCGGCCATGACCAACCT
>DATHUT010000180.1:0-1626 GCA_035462005.1 Gammaproteobacteria bacterium
GGGGACAGACCACGGTTTTCTTCTTTCTCTTTGGGCCGATTTGGGGAGAAGAAAACCGTGGTCTGTCCCCGGTTTTTTTCACAGCTCCCGCAGCAACCGCTCCATCATGCCCTGCGCCTGGTTGGCATAGCCGCCGCCGAACAGGTTGGCGTGGTTGAGGATGTGGTAGAGGTTGTAGAGGGTCTTGCGTTGGGCATAGCCGGTATCCAGCGGCCAGGCGCGCTGGTAGGCGGCATAAAACTCGCCGCCGAAGCCACCGAACAGCTCGGTCATGGCGAGGTCGGCCTCGCGGTCGCCGCAGTAGGGGGCGGGATCGAAGATCACCGGCTCGCCAGCGCGGGTGAAGCTGTAATTGCCGGACCAGAGGTCGCCGTGCAACAGGGAGGGCACGGGGTGGTAACCCTCGAACAGGGCGGGAAAACGTTCCAGGAGCTCCGCGCCCAGGGCCTGCAGCCGGCCGCCAAAACCGTTGCGCGCGGCCAGTTCCAGTTGGAAGCCCAGGCGTCGATCACGCCAGAAATCAAGCCAACTGTCGGATGGGCTGTTGCACTGCGGTGTCGAGCCGATGGTGTTGTCCCGCGACCAGCCGAAGCGTATCTGTGGCGCGCGGTGCAGGGCGGCCAGTCCTTCACCCAGCTCCGCCATTGAACCGCGCCCACCCAGTTCCAGGTATTCCATCACCAGCCAGGCCGTGTCCCCCTCGCTGCCCCAGCTCACGGGTTGGGGTACGCGCAGTGTGCGAGGGCCGGCCAGTTCCCGCAGGCCCTGGGCCTCGGCCTCGAACATGGGCAGCAGCGCGGCCTGGTTGAGCTTGACGAAATAGGCGACGCCGTCGCATTCGAGGCGCTGGGCTCGGTTGATGCAACCTCCCGCCATTCCCTGGCCACGGCCGGGCTTGCCGGGGCCGCCGGTGACGGCGGCGATGGATTGGCAGATGGCGTGTTCGAGGTTCATGGTCCGGGTGCGTTGTATGAACACAATCATTGCAACATCTGATTGTAGGAGCGGCCTTGGCCGCGATTGTTCGCGGCCACGGCCGCTCCTACAGGGTCCGGGCTGAATGCCTCAGAGCAACTTCGACACCCGCTGGTGCAGCGGGCTGGTGCGCGGAAAATGCGCCAGCAGGAACTTCATCTGGTCGGACAGCACGCGCCGGCCCTGCAGGTAGATGTACTCGGCGTAGTTGGGCGTGAAGGGCACCGCCAGCAGCTCCATGCTCGCCTGCTCCGGGGTGCGGCCGGCCTTGTGGTTGTTACAGCGCCGGCAGGCGGTGACCACGTTTTTCCACTGGTCACGGCCCCCCTGGGAAACCGGGGTCACATGGTCGCGAGACAGCTCGGAGATGGGGAAGCGGTTGCCGCAGTACATGCACAGATGGGCGTCGCGACGAAACAGGGCGCGATTGTTGAGGGGTGGCACATAGCGCGCGCGGATCTTGGAGAGCAGGGCCTTGTTGCCATGGGTGGCGATGATGGAGTTGACGCCGATGACGCTGCGCTTGCCCGTGATGGCATTGGTGCCGCCATGGACTTCATATAACAGTGAGCCACAGGTGAAGGCCACCTGGTCCAGATAGTACAGGCGCACGGCATCCTGATAATCGATCCATTCCAGGGGCACACCGGC
>DATHUT010000181.1:0-8513 GCA_035462005.1 Gammaproteobacteria bacterium
TCGCCGCGCAGGCCGGACATGTGCTGCCAGATCTCCTCGGCGGTGAAGCTGAGCACCGGGGCCATCCAGCGGCACATCGCTTCCAGCACATGATAGATGGCGGTCTGTGCCGAGCGTCGGGCCAGGGAATCGGGCTGGGTGGTGTACTGGCGGTCCTTGATCACGTCGAGGTAGAAGGAGCCCATGTCGATGGAGCAGAACCTGAGCAGCTTCTGGTAGATGAGATGAAACTCGTACTCCTCGTAGGCGGCCAGGAGCTCGTGCTGCAGCTCGGCGGCGCGGGCCACTGCCCAGGCATCCAGCGGTAACAGCTCGTCGGTGCGCACCATATTGGTCGCCGGGTTGAAGGCGCCATTATCCCCACTGGCGCCCTCGTCGCTCTTGCCCAGGTTGGCGAGCAGGAAACGGGCGGTGTTGCGGATGCGTCGGTAGGCATCGGCGGTGCGCTTGAGGATCTCGTCGGAGACGGTCATCTCGCCGGTATAGTCGGTCGAGGCGACCCACAGGCGCAGGATGTCCGCGCCCAGGCTGTTGACCACTTTCTGTGGCGCCACCACGTTGCCCTTGGACTTGGACATCTTCTGACCCTTGGCATCGACGGTGAAGCCGTGGGTCAACACCGACTTGTAGGGGGCCACGCCGCGCATGGCCACCGAGGTGAGCAGCGAGGACTGGAACCAGCCACGATGTTGGTCGGAGCCTTCCAGGTACAGGTCCGCCGGGAAGCCCAGTTCCGCGCGCTGCTCCAGCACGGCGTGGTGGGTGACGCCGGAATCGAACCACACATCCAAGGTATCGGTGACCTTCTCGTACTGTTCCGCGTCGTCGAGCAGGTCCGCCGCATCCAGCTCGAACCAGGCATCGATACCGAAGCGTTCCACCCGCAGCGCCACTTCCTCAATGAGCTTCTGGGTCTCAGGGTGCAGGGCACCGGTTTCCTTGTGGATGAACAGGGCAATGGGCACACCCCAGGTGCGCTGGCGCGAGATGCACCAGTCGGGACGGCCGTCCACCATGCCCTCGATGCGCGCCTGGCCCCAGTCGGGCATCCACTGCACACCCTGGATGGCGGCCAGGGCGGTACCGCGCAGGCCGTTCTGTTCCATGCTGATGAACCACTGGGGCGTGGCACGGAAGATGATGGGCGTCTTGTGGCGCCAGCAATGGGGATAGCTGTGGCGCAGGCTCTCGTGGTGCACCAGCGCGCCCTTGGCCTTGAGCAGCTCGATCACCTCGTCATTGGCGGCGAACACATGCTGACCGGCGAAATGTTCCGTGCCGGGCAGGAAACAACCATTCGCACCCACCGGGTTGTCCACCGCGATACCGTAGCGGGAACCCACCACATAGTCGTCCTGGCCATGGCCGGGTGCGGTGTGCACGGCGCCGGTGCCGGCCTCGGTGGTGACGTGGTCGCCGAGGATGATGGGCACCTCGCGGTCATAGAAGGGATGCTGCAGCTTCAGGTGTTCGAGGTCGGCGCCCTTGCAGTAGGCCAGCACCTGGTGCTCCTCGCCGCCGTAGCGGCCCATGACGGTGTTGAGAAGACGCTCGGCCACCAACAGCCGCTCCGGACCATGCTCCAGGTTGCATTGCACCAGGACGTATTCCAGCTCGGGATTGAGGGCCACGGCGCGGTTGGCGGGCAGGGTCCAGGGCGTGGTGGTCCAGATCACCACCGACATGGGGCCGTGGCCCTTCAGGTTCTCCACGTGATGGCAACGCGCCAGCAGCGTCTCTTCATCGAGCACGGTGAAGCGCACGTCGATGGCCGGCGAGGTCTTGTCCTCGTACTCCACTTCCGCCTCGGCCAGGGCCGAGCCGCAGTCGGTGCACCAGTGTACCGGCTTGAAGCCCTTGTGCAGGTGGCCGTTCTCCACGATGCGGCCCAGGGAGCGAATGATATTGGCCTCGAAGCGGTAATCCATGGTCAGGTAGGGATGTTGCCAGTCACCCATCACCCCGAGGCGAATGAAGTCACGACGCTGGCCGTCCACCTGCTTGGCGGCATAGTCACGACAGGCCTTGCGGAAGGTGGCTGCGTCCACCTTGTGCCCCGCCTTGCCCACCTTCTTTTCCACATTCAGCTCGATGGGCAGGCCGTGGCAGTCCCAGCCCGGTACATAGGGTGCGTCGAAACCGCTCAAGACCTTGCTCTTGACGATGATGTCCTTGAGCACCTTGTTGACGGCATGGCCGATGTGGATGTCACCGTTTGCATAGGGTGGGCCGTCGTGCAGCACGAAGCGCGGACGACCAGCGGCAGCGGCGCGCTGCTTCGCCAGCAGGTCCATGTCCTCCCAATGCTTGAGCATCTGCGGCTCGCGCTGCGCCAGGTTCCCCTTCATGGGGAAGTCGGTGCTGGGGAGGTTCAGGGTGTGCTTGTAATCAGCCATTGCATTGTCTCTGAATTCTTGAAAAAACCTTTCTCACCGCAAAGGCGCGAAGTACGCAAAGAAAACCTATAATCCGTTTGCAAAGCGTCTTATGGAACCTTTGATAAATGCCTTTCCGTCATGCCGGCGTAGGCCGGCATCCATGCCCCTGATCCTTCTGGATTCCGGCCTACGCCGGAATGACGAAAAAAGTCTTGACCAGGGTATCCATCATACGTTGACTCAAGCAAACCAGGATCCAAGGCCCGATGCACCTCGATGGCCGCCCCAATCACCATCCTTGAAAGCCGATCCTCCCTGATCATGCCCTTTCTCCCTTTGCGAACTTTGCGCCTTTGCGGTGAATAATCGCTTGCCTTTCACTCCCGACTGCCAAAGAAGGCTCGCGCCTGGGCGGCGTCCGCGTCGATCTGCTGGCGCAGGGCGTCGAAGGATTCGAAGGTACGCTCATCACGGATGCGGCGCAGGAAATTCACATGCACGTTGCGACCATAGATCTCGCGGTCGAAATCGAACAGGTGCACTTCAAGCTGCAGGCGTGTGCCGCCCACCGTGGGCCGGCGGCCGAGGTTGGCGACGCCGGGCAGCGGTTCCTGCTCCAGCCCGAACAGCTCTACAGCGTACACCCCCTGCAGTGGCGACTGGTGGCGGTGCAGATGGATATTGGCGGTGGGAAAGCCGATGGTCCGTCCCCGTTGCTCGCCCGCCGCCACCCGGCCGCTGATGCGGTAGGGGCGGCCGAGCAACGCCTCCGCCGCCTCCAGGTCGCCCTGCGCCAGGGCGGTGCGCACCCGCGTGCTGCTCACCCGCTCGCCACCAACAGCGAAGGTGTGCATGTTCACCACCTGGAAGCCTTCACGCGCGCCGGTCTCCTGCAGCAGGCGGAAATCCCCCGCGCGACCCTGGCCGAAGCGGAAGTCATCGCCCACCACCAGGTAACGAACGTCCAGCCCGTCCACCAGCACCCGCTGGATGAACTCATCGGCGGACAGCGCCGCCAGGCGCGCATCAAAGCGCAGCACCAGCACCCGTTCCACGGCGTAGCGGCGCAGGGCCTCGAGCTTCTCCCGCAGCCGGGTCAGCCGCGGCGGCGCCGTGGCCGGACTGAAGAATTCCTGCGGCTGGGGCTCGAAGGTAACCACCACCATGGGCAGACCCAGTTCCGCGGCCCGTTCCGACAACTGGCCCAATACCGCCTGATGCCCCAGGTGCACGCCGTCGAAATTGCCGATAGTGGCGGCACAGCCCCGGTGCCGGGGGCGCAGATTGTGGAGTCCGCGGATCAGTTCCATGGGAGGTCGCGCCAAAAGGGGAGATTATAAGGATAGTGGCGCGCTTGTCATGGATTCCCGCCGGTAAGTGCCCACGGGGCTTGCCATTTCAGGCCGGCACACCACGAAACCGCGGACAGCGCCGTCCCAGGCCGTCGACGGGTCATGGCGGAACATAAACAAGTATTTGTTTTATATAATATTTTAAAGGAACACCCGGAAACGGGCCGATACCCGGCATCAGGCGCGGTGCGCCACCACCTCCAGGTACTCGGCCTGGACCTGCGTGCGACCGGGTTCGCCATGGTTGTAGCGCGACCAGAGGTCGTCGAGATCGCGGCGCAGGGCGGCCTGGCCATCTTCATCCAGCGCCGCGAAGGCACACTGGGTAGGACCGAAATACCGGCGGTAGAACTCCACCGTCTCGGCGGGCGAGAAATCGTACTCGAACTCGACCGGTATCGGGGTGACCTCGAGTTCCGGCGCAGAGCCGAGACGCGCGCGGGCATGTTCCGGGCGCCCCCATAGCACGGGCGACGGCACCCCCGGCGGCAGAGGAACATACCGGGCGGTGACCTGAAACATCTCGGCCACGAAGCCCTCGTCGGACCAGTTGGCCATCACCACCTCGCCGCCGGGCCGGCACACCCGCAACAACTCCGCCGCGGCCACCTCCGGGCGCGGCGCGAACATGGCCCCGTACATGCTCAGCACCTGGTCGAAGCTGGCATCCTCGTAAGGGATATCCTCGGCGTCGGCTTCGATGAACTCGATCTCGAGCCCGGCCGCCGCGGCGCGCGCCCGCGCCTGCTCGACCAGGTTCTCGGCGATGTCCAGCCCGCAGGTGCGGGCCCCGGCACGGGCCGCCAACAGGGCCAGGTTGCCGGTGCCACAGGCTACGTCGAGCACCTGCATGCCTGGACGCAGGCCGCGCCGGGCCATGAAGTCCTCCGCATGGTGTTCGATGTGGCGGGCCACTTCGCCGAAGTCACCGGCCACCCAGACGTCGTGCATACGCGCCTTGATGGCGTCCATGTCAGGGGTACTTGGGGTCTTCATGGGCATACTCCTCCAATGAAAGGCATGACAGGGAGGCAGAGGCATTTCCACTCGAAAACCGGGGCGTTGATCGCCCCTGTCCCAGCCTAGCCGACGGGCCGCGTAAGCAGGAGCACCTCCCCTGCGGCATAGGGATGACAAGCGTGGGGGATGACGGGCCGCCGATCCACGACAGTATAGCCAAGGCGCTGGTACAGCCTGAGGGCACCCCGGTTTTCACTGAACACCATGATGCTGGCCAGGCCGCAACCTTCCCGTCTTGCCTGGCCATCCACGATACTCATCAGGGCAGTACCGATGCCCTGGCCCTGGTAGCGGGGGAAGCAGGCCAGCATATTGATGTAGTAGCTTCCGGGAACACGCGCTTCCAGCTCGATCATGGGCCGGATAAAGTCCGGCAAGTCGGAAAGATCCTCCACTGGCCCGGACTCCGGCAGGCGGTAGGCCAGGAGCATGCCGGCCACATCATCACCGACCTCGGCCACCTGGATGTTCCGGTAGGAAAAGTTTTCCGTCTCCGATAGCAAATTGGCGGCGCCGACCTCCTCGACGGCCTGACCGGGCAGGCGCGAGGATGCCCAGAAGAAGGCCGGAATCCCCTCGCCGGCAATCAGGGCCAGCTCGGCGAGGGCACGGCAATCACCTGGTCTGGCGGCGCGGATATGAATATTCGGCTTCATCGATCGATACCTGGCCAAATGCTATTGAATTACACAGCAGTCAGGAATATTGGCTACAACATCGAGTATCTCGTCATTCCCGCGAATGCGGGAATCCATGGACTGTAAACCACTGGATTCCCGCATTCGCGGGAATGACGTAACTCGATTGTAGCGATAAATTCCGACTCCTGAGTAATGCGCAATATCACCGCCAGATCAAGCGTCACCGATCCCCCAGCGCCTGCGAGGTTGCAGGGACTGCCGCCTTTTTGCTAAACAAGGACAGGGAATTCCACATCCATGCGCCAACGCCGGAGGCGTCCCATGATCCGCATCCTTGCCAGCCTCGCCCTCCTCCCCTGCCTGTCACTCGCCTTCGCAACAGAAACGAAAAACCCGGTGGACATCGAGGAATGGACCGTTCCCTACGAGGACAGCCGGCCGCGCGATCCCTTCGCGGTGTCGCCCGAAGCGGTCTGGTTCGTCGGCCAACGCACCAGCTACCTGGCCCGCCTGAACCCCATGACCGGCGAATTCTTCCGCCACGAACTGGGAGATGAATCCGGCCCGCACAACCTGATCGTCGGCGCGGACGGCAGGGTCTGGTATGCCGGTAACCGCAAGGCCTACATCGGCCGCTACGATCCGGAAACGGGTGCCCTGGAAAAGATTGCCATGCCGCGCGAGGATGCGCGCGATCCGCACACCCTGGTCTTCGATGCCGACGAGAAACACATCTGGTTCACCCTGCAGCGCTCCAATTTGATCGGGCGGCTGCGCATGGCAGATCACAAGATCGACCTCATCGAGGTGCCGACCCAAAGCGCATTGCCCTATGGCATCAAGGTCGCCCCGGACGATACTGTCTGGGTTGTGCTGTTCGGTACCCACAAGCTGGCTTCGATCGACCCGGAAACGCTGGAATTGACCGAGCACGAACTGCCGGATGCAGACACGCGACCGCGCAGACTCGAGGTCACGAGCGATGGGCAGGTCTACTACGTGGATTTTTCCCGCGGTTATCTCGGGCATTTCGACCCGGAACGCGGCTTCGTCGCGGAATGGCCCCTGCCTTCGGGCCCGACCTCACGCCCCTATGGTACCGCGATGGATTCGCGCGACCGGGTCTGGCTCGTCGAGACCGGGGTCGCGCCGAACCGGTTCGTCGGCTTCGTCCCGGAATCACGGTCATTTTTCTCGATCACACCAATCCCGAGCGGCGGCGGTGTAATTCGGCACATGCACTACCACGCGCCGAGCGACACCGTGTGGTTCGGCACCGATGCCAACACCATCGGGCGCGCTGCCATCGAGCAGGAGTAGTGCCTTCCAACAGGGGGATCACCGGAATGACGAAAAAAGAATTGATCAGAGGTTCCTTGATCAGATCTCCCTAAGAGACTTTCTTTTGGTCTCGTACATGTCCTTATCCGCATGGCGGATCAGTTCATGCTCGTCAGCGCCGTCCTCCGGATACACGGCAATGCCGATACTGGGGGTCACCTGTAATGTCGCCTTGGCATGCTCGTAGGGCGCGGAGAGGACTGCATGGATTTTCTCCATGACGATGGTGGCACACTCAGGTTTTTTTATGCCATCGAGAAGCACAATGAACTCGTCACCACCCAGCCTCCCCACCGTATCCGATTCACGGACACAATGCGTCAGGCGACGCGCCACTTCCTGCAGCAGGTGATCTCCCACGGTATGACCATACGTGTCATTCACCCGTTTGAATTCATCCAGGTCCAGATACAAAACCGCCAACCGGGTCTTTCCCCGACGGGCTCTCGTCAAGGCCATCTGAAGACGATCCAGGAACAGCGCACGACTCGCCAGGTCGGTCAACTGATCATGGTTCGCCATGTACTCCAAGCGGGCATGCATTCTCTTGCGCTCGATGGCCGCGGCGACCTGGACCGCGACAAACTGCAGCAGATCCCGATCCTGCGCGGTATAACACACATCACCCGCATGACACTGCACCACAAGCGCACCGATAATGCCCCTGGCAGTCTCGAGCGGAACCCCGAGCCAGTTCGGCACATCCGGACTTGCCTCGGCACCCAGTTCCGGCAAGATAGAAGCGGCGGTTTCCGATGTTAACAATAATGCCTGGCCGGTACGCACGATTCGCGCGATCAGAACCTCCGGCATCGGCGCTTGCGGGGTCGGCGCCAGGCCATCCGGGTCCGCGGTGTAAGGAAAACTGAGTTCGTCGTTTTCCGAATCATAGAGCGCTACGACGAAACTGGTGGCCGGCAGCAGGTCCTTGACCACTTCGTGAATACGTTGAAACAAGGCCGGCAAATCCTCGGACGCATTGGCCGCCTCGGAGATGGCATAAAGGGCGGCCTGCATCGATTCCGCGTGTCTTTGTTCGGTGATGTCACGGGCCACCGCCACCCTGATCTGTTCGGACTCCGACCAGCGGGCAGACCACATGATGTGGGCGACCTTCCCATCCCTACGCACATAACGATTTTCAAAATAGGGTTTCAGCTCACCGTCCAGGATTTCATTGATGGCGTGCAGCGTCCTCTCCCGATCGCCGGGGTAGACGAAGTCGATAACGGGCCTGCCAACCATTTCTTCCGGTGTATAACCAAAGATACGCTCACTGGCCGCGCTGACGAAAAGAAAATACCCGTCACGGTCGACCACACAGACCGCATCCAGCAGCAAATCCATGAAGTTGTTTGGCGGTGCATGAGGGTTTTTCTTCATGGCATGAGTATAGGGGTTCATGGGTTCATGCGCGTGGGCGCCCACAGGTGCCGCAGCTTCATCCCCAGCAGGCGCAATACCAGCAGGTAGGTGGCGACACCGGCCAGCACCCAGAGCAACAGGTGCCAGGCGCGCTCCAGGGCTGGCCAGTCAGCCCACTGTTCCAGGGCAGGCGCACCGATTCCCACCACCAGGCCCAGGGCCAGGGTGGCTGCAAGGATGCGCCCCAGCCAGGGGCCCCAGCCCGCGAGCGGATGATAGGCGCCCTGCTTGCGCAGGTGGCGATACAACAGGCCGGCCTTCACATAGGCGGCGATGGAGGTCGCCAGCGCCAGCCCGGCATGGGGGCCGGCGAAGGCGAGCAACACCAGGGGCACCACGAACAATACATTGAGCAC
>DATHUT010000182.1:0-2735 GCA_035462005.1 Gammaproteobacteria bacterium
TGCAACCACCGGCCCGCGAGAGGAAACAACCCTGTTCACACTATCATTGGTAGCGAAAAGCACGTTATCGTTGGCCGGGTGCCAACCTTATGCGCATGCCGCACCGGCATTCGGCTTGTTGTTGGTGATTCGGAGTCACGCCTGACATCCAGCTTGGGGAGCCGTCTATGAAACTGGCCATGATCGGTCTTGGGAAAATGGGCGCCAATATGGCGCGACGACTGGCGCGGGACCGGCATGAAATCCTGGCCTATGACCTGGATGCCCAGGCTGCAGCCAGCCTGGACCGGGAATTGCCGGGCATCACCGCCATCGCCAGCCTGGCCGACCTGGTGCAGGTCCTGCCCAGGCCGCGCGTCATCTGGCTGATGGTGCCACACCAGTTCGTAGATGACAGTATCGCGCAATTGCTGGCCGCCGGTGTCGATGCCGGCGACCTGATCATCGACGGCGGCAATTCCAACTACAAGCAAAGCCAAAGACGAGCGCAACAACTGCTGGAGCAGGGTGTGCACTTCGTGGACGCTGGGACCTCGGGTGGTATCTGGGGGCTGGAGAACGGCTACAGCATGATGGTCGGCGGCAGCGACGAGGCCGTGGCCATGATCAAGCCGGCCCTGGAAACACTGGCGCCGACCCCCGCCAGCGGCTGGGGACATGTGGGTCCCCCCGGTGCCGGGCACTATGTGAAGATGGTCCATAACGGCATCGAATACGGCATGATGCAGGCCTTCGCCGAAGGCTTCGAACTCATGGATTCCAGGAAGGAGCTGGATCTGGACATGCACCAGATCGCCGGCATCTGGCAGCATGGCAGCGTCGTGCGCTCCTGGCTGCTGGACTTGATCGCGGACGCCCTGGCTGATTCGGGCGCGGTGGAAGGGCTGAGCGATTACGTGGAAGATTCCGGCGAAGGCCGCTGGACCATCGAGGACGCCATCGAAAACGCGGTCCCCACGCCGGTATTGAGTCTGGCCCTGCAAATGCGCTTTCGCAGCCGTCAATCACCTTCCTACGCCGGCAAGCTGCTCAATGCCATGCGCGCCGGCTTTGGGGGGCACGGAATCCTCCAGGCAAAGATTTCCGGGAAGGACGAATAATGTCCAGCAAAGACAACCCGAGCCCGCGGGGCGAAAGCACCGAACCGACGAACCTCGTGATCTTCGGCGCCACCGGCGACCTGACCAAGCGCAAACTCATGCCGGCCCTGATCAAGATGGTCGAATACGGCTTGGTGCATCCGCAGAGTCGCATCATCGGCGTCGCCAACAACAACACGGAAGCGGAATGGCGTGACCTGGTCAAGGAAGGCCTGGAAAAATACCTTGATGATGGTGACATGAGCGAAGAACGCTGGCGATCGTTTTCCGCGATGCTCAAGATGGTGCCGGGTGATCTCGCGGATGACGATACCTATGCGCGGCTGGCGGCATCCATCGAGACCCTGGGTGGCAGGAAGAACGCGATGTTTTACTGCGCGATTCCGCCCCAGTGGTATCCCGCGGTCACCCGTGGCCTGCTGCAGGCCGGCCTGGTCAACGAGCAGGAAGGCTTTCGGCGCATCGTCATCGAAAAGCCATTTGGCATGAATCTGCAAAGTGCCAGGGAGCTGAACGGGGAATTGCAGTCGGCATTCGATGAATCACAGATCTATCGAATCGACCACTACCTCGGCAAGGAAAGCGTGCAGAACCTGCTGGTGTACCGGTTTGCCAACAGCATCATGGAGCCCTTGTGGAACCGCAATTACATCGATCATATCCAGATCTCCGCCGCGGAGACCCTGGGCATGGAGTACCGGGCGAAATACTACGAAAACTCCGGCGCCCTGCGCGACATGATCCAGAGCCACCTGATGCAGGTCATGACCCTGGTGGCCATGGAGCCGCCCGTGGAGTTCACCGCCAACGCGGTGCGAGATGAAAAAATCAAAGTTCTGCGCGCGATTCGCGCCATTGCTCCCGAGGATATCGAACGGATGGCCGTAGCCGCGCAATACGCCTCCGGCGTGGTCGAGGATGAAAAGGTGTCGGCCTATGTGGCGGAAGAGGATGCGTCTCCGGATTCCGCCACGGAAACCTTCGCCGCCGTGCGCTTCTATATCGATAACTGGCGCTGGCAGGGAGTGCCGTTCATCCTGTGGACGGGCAAGCGCATGAAAAAGCGCGCCTCGGAGGTCATGATCCGGTTCCGCGTGCCGCCCTTCAACCTGTTCGACAGCCATGCTTCACCGCCCAAGGCCAATGCCCTGGTGTTCAGGCTACAACCCGATGAAGGTATCGTGCTGCGCATGAACGCCAAAATGCCCGGCCTGACCACGGACGTGCAGCGCATGGTGATGCGGGCACCCTATGCGCGCGACGACATGTATGTGCCCGAGGCCTATGAAACCCTGTTGCAGGACGTCCTGCTGGGGGATGCCACCCTGTTTTCCCGCGCCGACGAAGTGGAGGAGTCCTGGGAGATCGTCGAGCCGATACTCGAAAATTGGAAAGACCGCTTTTCCATCAGCCGCTATCGCGCGGGCACCTGGGATGTACCGGAGATGGACCATTTGTTGGAGGGCTGCGTCGGCGGTTGGCATAAGCCCACCTGATCAGGTGCTTGGTTTGCGGGAGAGAATCCCCGGGCGGATCGATCAGCGCCCGTCATGCACCATCAGCCCGTGGCGTTCGCGTGGCAGGTCCGGCAGGAACCTCTCCGCCACCAGCAGCGGCTTGCCCGCCAGCCGGAAC
>DATHUT010000183.1:0-1975 GCA_035462005.1 Gammaproteobacteria bacterium
ACAGCCGCACAGCGCAGCCGCGGGAAGAGAATGAAAACGCGCCGACCCGCCTCGGCGATGAGCTCGATGTCTATGCATGAGGTGATGTCATGAAAATCGGTGGAGCCTTCAACCAGGCCATGCTCGGCGTCCAGCGCGGACTCCAGGGCGCCCAGGAAAACGCCGCGAAGATCGCCAGCGCCGGCCAGATGGGCGGTACCCCCGCCGATCTGGTGGAACCGCTGGTGGGTCTGAAGCTGAACGAACTGCAGGTACAGGCCTCCGCCGAGGTCATCAAGGCGGTGGACGACATGCTGGGCTCACTGCTGGACGAGAAGGCCTAGCCCCCCACCCAGGCATACCCCAACCCCACCAGCGCGCAGGCGCCGATCACCTTCAGGATATCCACCTTGTAGCGCCACAGGGCAATGAAGGCCGCCAGTGCCACCAGTGCCTGGAACCACTCGAAGTCCCCGGCGAAGGGTGCGTCCGCCGTACCCTGTGGCCACAACACGTGCCAGCCAAAGAACAGCGCCAGGTTCAGGATCACCCCCACCACCGCGGCGGTGATGCCGCTCAGCGGCGCGGTGAAACGCAGGTCGCCATGGGTGGCCTCCACCAGCGGCGCTCCCGCCAGGATGAACAGGTAACTGGGCAGGAAGGTGAAGAAGGTCGCCACCACCGCGCCCGTGAACCCCGCCAGCAACAGCATATCCGGCCCGAAGATCTCCTTGGTCCAGGCCCCCACGAAACCCACGAAGGCCACCACCATGATGAGCGGGCCGGGCGTGGTCTCGCCCAGCGCCAGGCCGTCCATCATTTGCGGCCCGGTCAGCCAGCCATGGGTCTCCACCCCGCCCTGGTACACATAGGGCAGCACCGCGTAGGCGCCGCCGAAGGTGACCAGCGCCGCCTTGGTGAAGAATTCGCCCATGGTGCGCAGCTCCGGCTCCAGCAGCAGCGCCATGGCCGCCAGCCACAGGGCGATGAACAGCACCAGCAGCACCAGCAGCCGGACCGGGCGGAAGCGGGTATGGGCCGGCGGTGTTGTATCGTCGTCGATCACCGCCGGGCCGTAGGACTTGCCGCTGGCGCCATGGCCACCGCCGACGGCGAACTTGCCGGGCATGAGCTTGCCGCCAAAGAAGCCCAGCAGGCCCGCGCCCAGCACGATGTAGGGGAAGGGCACGTTGAAGACGAAGATGGCGAGGAAGGCGGCCGCCGCCAGGATCCACAGCACCTCGTTCTTCAGCGCCCGGGAGCCGATGCGCCAGGCGGCGAACAGCACGATGGCCACCCCCGCCGGTTTGATGCCATTGAAGACACCCTGCACGAAGGCGAGGTCGCCGTAGGCCAGGTATATATAGGTAAGGGCCGCCAGGATGAACAAGGAGGGCAGCAGGAACAGAGTGCCGGCGACGATGCCGCCCCAGCTGCGGTGCAGCATCCAGCCGATGTAGATGGCCAGCTGCTGGGCCTCCGGCCCGGGCAGCAGCATGCAGTAGTTGAGCGCATGCAGAAAACGCCGCTCCGAGATCCAGCGCCGCTTCTCCACCAGCTCCTGGTGCATCATGGAAATCTGCCCGGCGGGCCCGCCGAAGCTGATGAAGCCCAGTTTCAGCCAGTACAGGAAGGCCTCACCGAAGGAGGGCGGGGCCGGGCGTTCCAGCGTCGGTTCATTGGATAGGTTCGGGTGCATGGCAGCCTTCTTGTTATGCGCCTGGCGGGGTCGGGGCCAGTGCTGGGGCAGACTCTAGCGCAAGTCGTCCGGAAATTGCAGGGGTAATTGCTTCGTCATGTCGGCACAACCCTCCCGTCATTCCGCAATCCTCCCGTCATTCCGGCGAATGCCGGAATCCATAGGTACTAACCACATGGATTCTGGCATTCGCCAGAATGACGTAGCGTGTGGCATACCCGCAGTGACAACCTTCACCCGTCATGCCGGTCCCTAGCCGGCATCCAGGGGGGTGCCAACGACGTGGATCCCGGCATG
>DATHUT010000184.1:0-1934 GCA_035462005.1 Gammaproteobacteria bacterium
TTCGACGAGCTTGTGGTTGGGGTCATCCAGGCTGCGAAACAGGATGACACGCTCCGGTATTTCTACAGGCAGGCGCAGGAGGCTTTCCCGGTCGGGAAAGGCGTGCGTCTCGATGGCCGCGCAGGGCAACCGCAGCGTCCGGGCCAGCGCCTGTGCCTGCGGCAGGGTCTCGGAAAAGGCGAGGATCAGCATCAGGAAAGCACAAAGCCGGGCGGGATATCCTGTGCATCCCCCACCTGGTAGCCGCTCTGTTGTTCGGCAAGGCGGCGGGCGAACTGGAAATCGGCGGGGAAACGGGCGTGCAGGCGATACATCGGTTCACCTTTCTGTACCGGGTCGCCGAGCTTCTTCAGCAGGTCCACGCCGGCCCCCTTGTCCATGGGGGCGCCCGCCAGGCGTGCGATGCGGGCAAGTTGGAAATTGTCGATGCGATTGACCACACCGTCCGCCTGGGCCGGGATCTCCAGGGTGAGGGGCGAGGGTTCCAGTGGTATGAGCTGGGCGCCCTGCACCATGATGATCTGGCGCATCTTCTCCAGGGCGCGGCCCGATTCCAGGATATCGCGGGCGATGGCATAGCCGTTGCCGCCGCGCACGTCGGGATCGAACTCCAGGATGCGGCCCGCCAGCTGCAGGCTCTTCTGGCGCAGGTCATGGGGCGCGTCGGGATCGTTTTCCAGCACCTGCATGACGTCGCGGGCCTCAAGCACCGGACCGATGCCGCGGCCGATGGGCTGACGGCCATCGGTGAGCATCACCTCCAGATGCAGCCCCAGGCGGTCGCCGACGAATTCGAACAGCTTGCGCAGCGCCAGGGCCTCACGCATGTGACGCATCTTGGCGGTGGGTCCGATGGGGATGTCCACCAGCAGGTGGGTGGAGCCGGCGGCGATCTTCTTGGACAGGATGGAGGCCACCATCTGGCCGGCGGAATCGATGCCCAGGGGACGCTCCACGGCGATCAGCACATCGTCCACGGGCGCCAGGTTGGCGGTACCGCCCCAGGCCAGGCAGCCGCGCTGGTGGCGCACGATGTCATGCAACTGGGCGGGGCTGAGATCCACGTTGGCCAACACCTCCATGGTGTCGGCGGTGCCGGCGGGGGAGGTGATGGCGCGGCTGGAGGTCTTGGGAATGAGCATGCCGTGGGCGGCGACAATGGGCACGATGAGCATGGAGGTGCGGTTGCCGGGCACGCCGCCGATGCAATGCTTGTCGGCCACCAGCGCTTCCTTCCAGTTCATGCGTTTGCCGGTTTCCACCATGGCCTGGGTCAGGTACAGCACCTCGTCACGGTCGAGGCCGCCTTCCGAGGAGGCCACCAGGAAGGCGGCCAGCTCCATCTTGGAATAGCGGTTTTCACGGATGTCGCGGGCGATGCCGCGCAGGTCTCCCAGATCCAGCCGCTCGCCGCGCATCTTGCGGCGCACGGCCTCCATGGAGGCGGGTGGTTCGGCGTGGTCGATCCGTACCTGGGTGCCCTCGGCCAGGCCGAGCTGGTCGAAGGCCTGTTCGGACAGGCCGAGTTGGCTGGCATTCACGATATGGTCATCGTCCACCACATTGAGCACGGCCAGGATACGCTGGCCGTCATTGCTGATTTCCACCTTGGACAGGGCCTGGAAACCCTCGGCGCGATACAGGACGCAGTCCCGGTGCAAGTAGGCGACGTTTTCACGGTAGGTGTCGATGGCCACTCGACGCAGGTCCAGTTCGCGCTTGCCGGTGTCGGGCCGGGGGGGTGCCGCTCGTTCCATGCCATATCCGCCTTGGGTCGATGCCGGCCATTGTACCCTTAGCGATCCCGGGTATGGCACCCCGTCGCGGTTGAGCGGGGCTGGGGTGGCACGTACAATCACGGCCTCTACGAATCCCGGCACAGGTGGTGCTTGCCATGTCCCCAGGCCTTTCCTTTCCGCAAGCCGCCGCTGCCT
>DATHUT010000185.1:0-5939 GCA_035462005.1 Gammaproteobacteria bacterium
GGCGATGTGATGTACGCAAGGATCACAGGAACGGGCAGTTACCTGCCGGAAAAGGTACTGACCAACCACGATCTGGAAAAGATGGTGGAGACTTCCGATCAATGGATCCGGGAACGTACCGGTATCGAGAAACGGCATATCGCCGCGCCCGGCGAGACCACCTGCGACCTGGCCGAAAAAGCCGCCAGGCGGGCCATGGAGGCGGCCGGCAAGTCCGCCGCGGACATCGATCTCATCATCGTTGCCACCACCACGCCCGATCGGGTGTTCCCGAGCACCGCTTGCTTGCTGCAGCAGCGCCTGGATATCCATGGCTGCGCCGCCTTCGACGTGCAGGCTGTTTGTACCGGTTTCGTCTATGCACTGGGCATTGCCGACAAGTTCGTGCGCACCGGCAGCGCGCGTTGCGCCCTCGTGGTCGGCGCCGAGACCCTGTCACGCATTACCAACTGGAGCGATCGCTATACCTGCGTACTGTTCGGTGATGGCGCCGGCGCAGTGATCCTCGAGGCCAGCGAAGAGCCGGGCATCCTGTCCAGCCACCTGCATGCCGACGGTCAGTATGAAAGTCTGTTGACGGTCCCGGCCGGGGTATCCCATGGACTGGACCTGGTAATGGAAGGCAAGGCCTTCATGCAGATGAAGGGCAACGAGGTGTTCAAGGTCGCCGTGAACACGCTCGGCCGCATCGTCGATGAGACCCTCGAGGCCAATCAACTCGGCCAGTCGGATATCGACTGGCTGGTGCCGCACCAGGCCAACATCCGCATCATCCAGGCCACGGCCAGGAAACTGCGCATGAACATGGATCACGTGGTGGTAACCGTGGACCAACACGGCAACACCTCGGCGGCCTCCGTGCCCCTGGCACTCGATACCGCGGTGCGCGATGGACGCATCAAACGCGGGGAAACCCTGTTACTGGAGGCCTTCGGTGGTGGTTTCACCTGGGGCTCCGTACTGCTCAAATACTGACTGTATACATCCCAT
The DNA here is from genome assembly GCA_035462005.1 of Gammaproteobacteria bacterium. Classification (GTDB taxonomy): domain Bacteria; phylum Pseudomonadota; class Gammaproteobacteria; order DSM-19610; family DSM-19610; genus JAIVHA01. The sequence continues at coordinate 991 of DATHUT010000185.1, forward strand.
GACTGAAACCAATTCGCAACTCGCCATGGTGTTCCCCGGCCAAGGCTCGCAGGCCGTCGGTATGCTGGCCGAGCTGGGTGCCGGGCACGAAACTGTCCTTGAAACCTTCCGCGAAGCCAGCGGTGTACTGGGCTACGACCTGTGGTCACTGTGCCAGCAGGGACCGGCCGAGGATCTCAACCAGACCCATCGGACACAGCCGGCCATGCTGGCCGCCGGGGTGGCGGTGTGGCGCGTCTGGTGTGCGCAAGGTGGTGCACGCCCGGCGCTGATGGCCGGCCACAGCCTGGGGGAGTACAGCGCCCTGGTGTGCGCGGGTGCCCTGGACTTTGCCGAAGCCGTAGCACTGGTGGCGGAACGGGGCCGGCGCATGCAGGCGGCGGTGCCGGCGGGTGTTGGCGCCATGGCCGCCATCCTGGGGCTGGAGGACGCACAGGTGATCGAGCTCTGTCGCCAGGCGGAGGAGGGCGAGGTGGTTGCCGCCGTCAATTTCAATTCCCCTGGCCAGGTGGTCATCGCCGGCAACCATGCCGCCGTGGAACGGGCCATGGCCCTGGCCAAGGCCGCGGGCGCCAAACGGGCCCTGCCGCTGCCGGTGAGCGTGCCCTCCCATTGCAGCCTGATGCAGCCGGCCGCGGAGGCCTTCGCGGCATCACTGGCCCGGGTCAGCCTGCAGGCGCCGGAGATCCCGGTGCTGCACAATGTGGATGTGCAAGCGCATCACGACCCCGATGCCATTCGCGCGGCGCTGGCCCAGCAGCTGTACAGCCCGGTGCGCTGGGTGGAAACGGTGCAGGCCATGGGCCGGCAGGGAATCAATCATTGTCTCGAAATGGGGCCGGGCAAGGTCCTGACCGGACTCAACAAGCGCATCGACAAGGCGCTGGACACCCAGGCAGTCTACGACCCGGCCAGCCTGACAGCGGCGCTGGAGCCGGGCTGACGCCGGAGCCCTGTAGGAGCGGCCTCAAGGTGAGACCGCGTAGCGGTCGAGAGAGTGCCCTGGGGCATGGCCGCGAACGTTCCGTGCTAATACGGTTCGCGGCCGAAGGCCGCTCCTACAGGTGAAAGAAACAACATGGATAGCAAGACACGGCGAAACGGTTGGAGAACGAGATGTCACTGGAAAATGAAATTGCCCTGGTGAGCGGCGCCAGCCGCGGCATCGGCAAGGCCATTGCACTGGAACTGGGTCAGGCCGGCGCCACGGTGGTCGGTACCGCCACTACCCCTGGGGGCGCCGAGGCCATTGGCGCCTACCTCCAGGAAGCCGGTATCACAGGTGCCGGCATGGTGCTGGATGTGGCCGATGCCGCCTCGGTGGAAGCGGTGGTCAAGGCCGTGGGCGAGCAGTTCGGTGCCCCCACCATCCTGGTGAACAATGCCGGCATCACCCGCGACACCTTGTTGATGCGCATGAAGGACGAGGACTGGGATGCGGTGATCAACACCAATCTGAGTTCCATATTCCGCCTCAGCAAGGCCTGCCTGCGCGGCATGATGAAGGCCAAGCGGGGCCGCATCATCAGCATCGCCTCGGTGGTCGGCGCCACCGGCAATCCCGGCCAGGCCAATTACGCCGCCGCCAAGGCCGGCATCGTCGGTTTCAGCAAGTCCCTGGCCCGGGAGGTGGGTTCGCGCGGCATTACCGTGAACGTGGTGGCGCCTGGCTTCATCGACACCGACATGACCCGCGCCCTGGGTGAGGAGCAACGCAACCAGCTCATCGGTCAGATCCCGCTGGCGCGTCTCGGCGCGGCCGGGGACATCGCCCATGCCGTGGCGTTCCTGGCCTCGGCGCAGGCCGCCTATATCACCGGGGAAACCCTGCACGTGAACGGTGGCATGCATATGGCCTGAGCGGCCTGTGCCAAGTGATCTCGAGGATACCTGGATCAAGCGCCATTTTCGTCATTCCGAAGGAGCCCGGAAAATCCAGAAGGATACATCGCATGGGTGCCGGCCAGTGATGACGCGAAGAAACTCGATCAATTATCAAGTATGTACTATATATTATTGTTAATTAAGTATTATTTACTATGAGTTAAATGGATTTCGAGGCCCGGCTTCCGGGGCGGAATCCACAGCCGGTGATTACTGGCATGCACATACGCTTTTCACTACAATACCCGCCGCAGCTGCGGCTGTTTTCTGTTGCCTTGCGAGGAAAATTCAACAATGAGTACCATCGAAGAACGCGTCAAGAAAATCGTCGTCGAACAACTGGATGTCAAGGATGAGGAGGTCACCAACGCGGCTTCCTTCGTGGATGATCTTGGCGCTGATTCCCTGGATACCGTCGAGCTGGTGATGGCCCTGGAAGAGGAATTCGAGTGCGAGATTCCCGATGAAGAGGCCGAAAAGATCACCACGGTTCAGCAAGCGATCGACTACGTCGTCGCACACCAGGACTAGGTAGTGAAATTCGGGAAGGCCGCAAGTCCCACGCAGGTGGGCGCGGCCTTCTGTATTTGTGCGCCGCCCCCGGGCGGGCACGGTTTGTGAGGATGGAACATTGACTAAGCGGCGCGTGGTCATCACCGGTCTTGGTATCGTGGCTCCCGTGGGTCTCAACCTGAAGGAATGCTGGGACAATATCCTGGCGGGCCGGAGCGGGATCAGCCCCATCACCCATTTCGATGCCACCGACTTCCCGGTCCGGTTCGCCGGCACGGTGCGGGGCTTCGAGGTCACGGAGTACATGTCACCCAAAGATGCCCGCAAGATGGATGGTTTCATCCACTACGGCATTGCCGCGGGCGTGCAGGCCATCCGTGACTCCGGTATCGAAGTCACCGAGGCCAACGCGGAACGCATCGGCGTGGCCATCGGCTCCGGCATCGGCGGCCTGACCAGCATCGAGAACAGTCACGACGCCCTCAACAAGGGCGGTCCCCGCAAGATTTCGCCCTTTTTCGTTCCCAGCAGCATCATCAACATGATTTCCGGGAACCTGTCCATCATGTATGGCATGCAGGGGCCCAATATCGCCATTGTCACCGCCTGCACCACCGGCACCCACAATATCGGAGAGGCCGCTCGGATCATTGTCCATGGCGACGCCGATGTCATGATCGCCGGCGGCGCGGAGATGGCCAGCTCTCCTCTTGGTATGGGCGGTTTTGCTGCCGCCCGCGCCCTGTCCACCCGCAACGACGATCCGGAGACCGCCAGCCGTCCCTGGGACCTGGACCGCGATGGCTTCGTGCTCGGCGACGGTGCCGGCGTGCTGGTATTGGAGGAATACGAACACGCCAAGGCCCGTGGCGCCAACATCTACGCCGAGCTGGTAGGATTCGGCATGAGTGGCGACGCCTATCACATGACACTGCCCGCCGAGGGCGGCGCCGGCGCCGTGCGCTGCATGCGCGCCGCCATGCGCGATGCCGGCATCGATCCCGAGGATGTGCAGTACATCAATGCCCATGGTACTTCCACCCCGGCCGGCGACAAGGCCGAGGTGACGGGCATCAAGACCGTTTTCGGCGACCATGCCATGAAGGTGGCCGTGAACTCCACCAAATCCATGACCGGACACCTGTTGGGTGCCGCCGGAGGGATCGAGGCGGTATTCACGGCCCTGGCAATCCGCGACCAGGTGTCGCCTCCCACGATCAACCAATTCACCCCGGATCCCGAGTGTGACCTGGACTTCGTACCTAACGAAGCCCGCCCCATGAACATCGAGGTGGCCATCTCCAATTCCTTTGGCTTCGGCGGCACCAACGGGACCCTGGTACTGCGCCGGGTCTGAGCGACCCGACCATGCCGGAAAATCACTGCCTGGTGCATCGGGAACGGCTTCCCGAGGCACTCGACCTCCTGGCACTGCAGCGGGCTTTTCCGGCGCGTTATCCTCACCTCCTGGAAAGTTCGGCCCATAACGAGCAGGAGCATTTCGATATCCTGTTCGCCTTTCCGGGCGAGTCACTGGTGTTGCAAGATGGGCGCCTGTCGCGCGGCGACGCGGATCTGGACACCCGGTTTCTCACTGCCCTCGATGACTGGTGGCAGGCGGAACAGATACCGGACAGCGCCTCCACCTTGCCCTTCCAGGGAGGCTGGTTCCTCTACCTGGGTTATGAACTGGCCAGCGAGGTGGAACCCAGCGTACCCTTTCCACCCGCACAGCAGGCCCTGCCCACGGCCTTTGCCACCCGCTTTCCCGCCGCCCTGTTGCGTGACCGTCAAGACCAGTGCCTGTGGCTGGTGGCGGAGTCCGGTGCGGAGCCACAGCTGGCTCAGATGCGGCAGGATCTGGAGACGGTGAGAGGGCACGCAGCCGCAGCACCGCCGGTACCGGACATCGGCGCCATCGAGGAGCAGGCGCCACAGCAATACCACGCGGCCGTGCACCGGGCGCTGCGCTATATCCGTGATGGCGACATCTTCCAGGCCAACCTGTCGCGCCGCTGGCAGACCCGGTTGCAAACGTCCATCGACAGCGCCGACCTCTATGCCCGCCTGCGCGCCCGCAATCCCGGCCCCTTCAATGGTCTGGCCACCTGGGGGGAGGGTGCCATCATCAGCTCCTCGCCGGAACGCCTGGTGCGGGTACGTGCCGGTGTGGTGGACACCCGGCCCATCGCCGGCACCCGGCCTCGCGGTGCGGCGCAGGCGCAGGACCAGGCCCTGTCCGATGAGCTGCTGGGGCATCCCAAGGAACGCGCCGAACACGTGATGCTCATCGACCTGGAGCGCAATGACCTGGGCCGGGTGTGCGTGCCCGGCAGCGTGGAGGTGAACGAACTCATGGTGCTGGAAAGCTACGCCCATGTGCATCACATCGTCTCCAATGTGCGTGGCCTCCTGCGTGCCGAGGTCACGCCCGGCCAGGTGATTCGCGCCCTGTTCCCGGGAGGTACCATCACCGGCTGTCCCAAGGTACGCTGTATGCAAATCATCGCGGAACTGGAAGGGGAAGGCCGTGGACCCTATACCGGCGCCAT
>DATHUT010000186.1:0-7968 GCA_035462005.1 Gammaproteobacteria bacterium
AGGTGACCAAGTACCTGGCCGAGAGCCGCACCGAGATGGAGATGCGCAACTCACCGCTGGGCGGCTGGGACAAGCGCAAGCCTGACGCCGAGATCGAGGCGGAGCTGCAGGCCGGTCATTTCCTCGACCTGATGCGCTACAAGGCGGGCAGCGGCCAGTCAGAAGGCGGCCATGTGCTCGCGGAGCGGACCATGGAAGACTCCGCTGGCCTGGAATTCCAGGGCGAGCGGCAGGGCGATCTCTGGATCGTGACCCTGAAGCGGCCCCTGGCACCGGGGCAAAGTGGTGATCTGGACCTGCAGACCGGCCAGCTCTACAACATCGGCTTTGCCATCCATGACGACTACACCAACGGCCGCTTCCACCACGTATCCCTGGGCTACAAGTTCGGCCTGGATCATCCGGAAGCCGAGATCAACGCCGTCGGGCAATAGGCCACCAGGCGCCCCAGTCATGGGGCGCCCTGCTGGACAAGTTCAGCACAGGGTCTATCCTGTGCAGCGATACCACTCCATTCAATCACGGAGGCGTTCGCCATGAATCCACTGCGTACCCTCGCCCTGATCCTGATGCTCGGTTTCACCACTGCGGCAACGGCCGGTGCCGAGGAGGAGGTGGTCATCGAGATGATCGAGTACCAGTTCACGCCACAAGAAGTCACCATCAAGCCCGGCACCAAGGTGCGCTGGGTCAACCGGGAAAAGCGCCAGTACCACAACATCTGGTTCAAGGAGGCTGGTGAGGAACCCGGTGACTACCTGTTCCCGGAGGAGGAGTATGAACGGGTGTTCGAGGAATCCGGGGATTATCCCTATGTCTGCCAACCCCACGAGGATCGCGGCATGACCGGCAGGATCATCGTGGCCGAGTAGAATGCCGTCCTGCCAGCCCATTCACTCGATTATGGCAATACGCCGACTGTAGGAGCGGCCTTGGCCGCGAACGGTTTGTACACACCCAGCCGTTCGCGGGCAGAGCCCGCTCCTACAGGTGCATGCCGGGCAGGGGATTGCGACTCACCGCCACGGCGACAATGTAGACAAACACCCCCAGCGCGGCCAACCAGGCCAGGACCCGTACCGTCCGGGTGCGGCCTCGCTTGAGCGCCACCATCCCCAGGGCGATGTACAGCAGCAGGGCCAGCAGCTTGGCCGTCAGCCAGTGCTGCTCGATAGGGTACTGGCGACTGATCACCACCATGGCAATGGCGCTGGCCAGCAACAGGGTATCGTTGAGGTGGGGAAGGATACGCACCCAGAGGGCGCGCAGGCGCGGGGAATTCTGCAGCATCCACAGGCCCCGCAGCAGGAACAGGCTAAAGCTGATCGCGGCGCTGGCCATGTGGACCTGCTTCAGCAGCAGGTAATCCATGGCCGGCAGTATACCTCAGGAATAGACCACGGGCTCCGTACCCGCCAGCCGTTGTGCCAGGCCGCGCCGGTCATGGAACATGAGCTTGCGCCCGCTGGTGGTGAGCAGTCCCTCGTCCTGCAGGCGATGCAGGGCACGCGAAACCGTCTCCACCGCCACGCCCAGGTAGTTGGCGATATCCTTACGCGACATGGGCAGGCGCATTTCCCCCGGTTGGCGGCTGTCCGGATGCATGCTGCGCGCCACGTCCAGCAGGAAATGGATCACCCGCTGCTCGGCGTTCTGGGTACGCAGCATGACCGAGGCCCACTGGATGCGTTGCAGCTGGCGGCTCATGGTCACGATCAGGTCCGGATGCAAACAGCGCTGCTCGCCGAGCTCGATGCTGATGCGGCACAAGTGGCTGGATTCCAGGGCCTCGGCGGTGAAGGGATAACGGCCACTGCCCATGGCCGCGATCCCGAGCACGTCGCCCGGCAGGCGGAAGTCCACGACCTGGCTTTCCTGTCCTTCCAGCACGGCCAGGTTCTTGAAGGCGCCGCTGTGCAGCAGGTAGACCCCGTGGAAGTGATCCCCGGCCGAGAACAGGGGCTGGCCGCGCGGCACGTTGCACAGCTCCACCGTCACTCCTCCCTGGGGCGAGTCCACATGCTCGCAGACGGCGCGGAAGGGACAGGGGCCCAGTCCGACGCCATCGTCCTTCCCGGCTTCGGGTTTCAGCCCGGCGGGACAGCTCGTCTCGCGATTTTTTTTCATCTTGGCTCCTCCTGGTTCACGAACGGGACAGCTGTGCATAGAGCATGGGCAATCGATGTGGCAATTCCGCGGGGCGGCGGATCACCACGTAGCCATCGCTACCGAACAACCAGGGCAGGTAATCCCCGGCACGGTCGTCGATAGTCACGCAGAAGGGATGCAGGCCGGCGCGGCGCGCCTCGCGCAGTGCCATGCGGGTGTCCTCGATGCCGTAGCGCCCTTCGTACTGGTCCAGGTCGTTGGGCTTGCCGTCGGTAAGGAGCAGCAGCAGGCGCCGGTTGGCCGTCTCCCGCTCCAGCTGCCGGGTGGCGTGGCGGATGGCGGCGCCCATCCGGGTATAGAAGCCGGGCTTGACGACGGCGATGCGGCCACGGATGGTATCGTTATAGCGTTCCTCGAAGCCCTTGATGCAGTGCATACGCACATCTGCGCGCTTGCGCGAGGAAAAACCCCACAGGGCGAAACGGTCGCCGGTGGCGGACATGGCCTCGCTGAACAGGAACAGGCTGTCGCGAATGACGTCGATGACCCGCGCCTGGTTGTTGACCCAGGAATCAGTGGACAACGAGAGGTCCGCCAGCAGCAGGCAGGCCAGGTCGCGCTCGCGGGACTGGAAGCTGCGGTACCAGTCCTGGCGCACGGGGGTATGGCCCGCGGCGCGGTCGGTGACGTAGCGCAGGTAGGCATCCAGGTCGAGCTCGTCGCCCTGGGGCTGGCCACGCTCCCAGGTGCGCGCCGAGATGAGAGCCTGGAACTGCCCGCGCAGGCGCCGCGCCATGCGGCGCAATGACTCGGGCAGGGGCACAGGCAGCGCATCTGCGGCCACCAGCTCCTGGGCCAGGCAGGCATCCTGGATCAACTCCTGGCGCCGGTGGTCCCATTCCGGCAACGGAATACCCTCGCCCATGGGCAGGTCGTCGCAACTGGCGGCGGGCAGGTCCAGGTCGAAGCGCACGCGGCTGGCCAGGGAGCGGGAATCCCGCGACACGCTCATGAGCTCCATGTCGTCGGCCTCGCGTTGTGCTTCCTCCAGGTCCTCGTTGTCCTCGGTACCGCGGTCCACCTTGGCGTACTCGGCCCAGCCGAAGATGGCATCGAAGCGCAAACCCAGCAGGCCGCGGTCGCGTTCCGGGCTATCCACTCGCGCGGCGCTCCGGCGGCGTTCCTCGCCGTCATCGCGCACCTGGCCGTCCCCCTCGCCTTCCTGCTCCTGCACCTCTACCGCGGCGGTGTCCGCCTGTACCGGCGGGGCGGGTTGCAGCCACAGCTGCACCGGCTGCAGGCGCCCCCGGGCCGGCGGCAAGGCCTCGACCGTGCCCGGCGCGCGTAACGCGGCGCGCAGGACCTGCTCCCGGGCCGCCTCGTCGGGCGGCAGCTGTTCGGGTGGGGTGCGGGTGGCCAGGTAGGCCTCGAGCAGGCGCGCATAACGCGCCGCCATGCCGGGATAGTGCTCCAGCACCGCGCGGCTCATGCGCTGGTTGGCCTGTAACCAGTCGTAGTGATCGGGGCTGCCCTGCGCCGCCAGCGCCGCCAGCCACAGGTAGAGATCACGGTTCAGCGCAGGGTCGGCAAACAGCTGGATACTGGACGGCAGGCGCAGGGCCTGCGCGTCGCGGCTGGCGAGTTCCACCTCGGCATCGGTGCCGGCCAATCGCTTCAGCCAGCCACGCCTGCCCCCCTGCTTGATGGGATTGGCGGCCTCGACGCGCAACCCGCCATCGCCGCCACAGGCACGGAACAGCACCCCGGTCGTGCGCTGCACCGTCGGCAGCGTAACTGCCGCCTCCGGGTGCCCGGTGCGGGCCATGCGGGTCACCATGCGGTGCCAGAGTTCGCCGACCTTTTCTTCCATACGCTAGGATTGCTCCGCCACCAGTTCGATGGTCTTCAGGATGCTATCGCTTCTGGCGGGCCGGCAGCCGCGCTCATGCCGGGACTCGCGATCGGATACCGCCAATGCCTCCTCACCCTGTACCCAGCGCAGCAGGGAGCCTTCGGGGTTGTCGCGCTGTACTTCGTTGCAGGCACTGACGCACTGGGCGCACTGGGTGCAGGTGAACATCTTGCGCTTGATGGAGCGCGGCTTGAGACGCATGGGACAGGCATTGTCGCAGGCGGCATTACAGCTGGCACAGGCGCGGGCGCGCTCGGCATCGAAGCCCACCACCATGGCCCGCCGGTTCACCATCCACACCAGGCTCTGGAACAGGCCTACAGCGCAGCCGAAGCGGCAGAACAGGTGGCGCGCCAGGGTGAATTCCAGGGTGAAGACGATGGTGGCCGCGGTGATGAACACGAACTGGTTGCGGGTCAGCTCGCCGTGCCACAGGTTGCCGTAGATCTCCACGGGCGGCAGCAAGTAGGTGAGCAGCACCACGGCCCACAAAAACGAAAAGGCCAGGATGGCCGGCACGGTGAGCAGCCAGTAGCGCGGATCGGGTGTGCGCCGGCTGCCATCGGGCTGGCGTTCCGGCAGGGGGTTGCGCTCCCACAGGGTCGGCTTGCCACTGGCGCGCCACATCAGGTCGTTGATGAATTCCACCACGGAGAAATGCGGACACAACCAGCCGCAGTAGAGACGCCCATATTTCCAGGCCAGCCACAGCAGGCCGCCGCCCGCCAGGAGGATGGGCAGCAGGCCGCGCAGGAACAGGTTCAGTGCGGCATGGCCGACGCCGGTCTCGCCGCGCAGGAAGGGATCCAGGCCCAGTGTCCAGTCCAGGCCGAAGAAGATCAGGTGCCCCAGGGTCAGATCGATGCGGAAGATATCCAGGATCGGGGCGAGCACGAACAGGACGAAGAATATCAGCCGGAACAGCAGGCGCTTGTCTTGTAGCTGCAGCATGGTTTTCACTCACGAATCAACCCGTCGATAGCCGCTACCCTACCCCCCCGGCAGGGCGGCCATCCTTGTCCTAGGTCAATTTCCAGCCGGCAGGCGCGGACCGATAAGCGGATATCGGTAGGGTTTTCCCGCCATGGCGCGGGCCAGGCCCACCACCCCCAGCAGCACCAGGGCGGCATGGCAGCTCACGAAATAGAGCAGCAGCACCATCCAGGTGGAGGCCCGGTCATAGCCACCCAGCCACAGGATCAGGCCGTTGACCAGTATCAGCAACAGGCCGGCCCAGAGACTCGCGACCAGGGTCTGCTGGAGATGGCCGCGGGCCAGCGCGGGCGCGCTGCCTCGGTGGCGGAGATACAGGACCAGCAGGATGACGAAGGCCACACCCGGCACCAGCAGCAGGTTCACCAGATAGAGGGTCTCCGCCGCGACCGCCAGCCCCTGCCCCTCCGGCGGACCCGGATCAGCGTCCGAAGGTGGCATCCACCACTTCCATGAGGGCCTCCACCGTCTCCAGGTCGTCGGTGAGCGGCTCCACCAGCGCCGAGCGACAGGCCTCCAGGGGATCGAAACCGTCCTGGATCAGGTTAGCGGTATAGACCAGCAGGCGCGTGGAAGCTGCCTCCTCCACATCGTGATCCTTGAGCGCGCGCAACCCCCCCACCAGCCCCACCAGGCGCTGTGCCAGGCGCTCGTCACAGCCGGTCTCGCGCATCAGTATGGCAATCTCCACCTCCGGTGCGGGGAAATTGAATTGCAGCGCCGTGAAGCGCTGGCGGGTGCTGGGCTTCATGCCCTTGAGCAGGTTCTGGTAGCCGGGATTGTAGGACACCACCAGCATGAACTCGGGCGGTGCCTGCAGGGTCTCCCCGGTACGTTCCAGCGGCAGCATGCGCCGGTCGTCGGTGAGCGGGTGCAAGACTACGGTGGTGTCCTTGCGCGCCTCCACGATCTCGTCGAGGTAGCAGATGGCGCCTTCGCGGACCGCCCGTGTCAGCGGACCATCGTTCCAGGTGGTACCCTGGTCGCTGATCAGGTGGCGGCCGGTCAGATCGGCGGCCGTCAGGTCATCATGACAGGACACCGTGATGAGTGGCCGACCGAGCTTCGCGGCCATGTACGCCACGAAGCGGGTCTTGCCGCAACCGGTCGGCCCCTTGATCATCACCGGCAGCTGGCGCCGGTAGGCATGCTCGAACAGTTCGCATTCACGGCCCTGTGGCTGGTAGAAGGGCAGTTCCTGTTGCGTTTCCTTCGCCCGGGCCGGGTTGCCGAACTGGGTAATGTGCGCGTCCATCTCTCGTTCTCCCCTTCAGTAACCGGAGTGGAATCACGGGGAGGGAAATCCTCCCCGTGACCCGGACCTTACTTGGCGACCGCCTCCGGCTCATTGCGGCCCACGAAGAAGCTCGCAATGTAGAGCAACAGACCAATCAGGAAGATCACACCCGCCACCTCGCGCATCCAGTAGAACAGGGCGATCTTCTCCTGCACCACCATGAAGGGCTGGGGGTTCTCGCTGTAACGCTGCAGCCAGACCTGCAGGATGCCGGCGCCGGTCAGGAACAGGGTGATGAACACCATGGACACGGTCATCAACCAGAAGGACCACATCTCCACCACCTGTGACTTGTTGCTGTTGGCGGCCGCGCGCCCCCGCATGAGCGGCATGGCATAGGAGATCATGGTGAGCACGATCATCACATAGGCACCATAGAAGGCCATGTGACCGTGTGCCGCCGTGATCTGCGAGCCATGGGTGTAGAAATTCACCGGGGCCAGGGTATGCAGGAAGCCCCACACACCGGCACCCAGGAAGGCCATGACCGCGGTGCCCAGCGCCCACAGGGTGGCCGCCTTGTTGGGATGGTTACGGCGCCGCTTGTTCACCATGTTGAAGGCAAATACCGTCATCATGAAGAAGGGGATCGGCTCCAGGGCGGAGAAGATCGAGCCCCACCACAGCCAGTAGGTCGGCGTACCAATGTAGTAGTAGTGATGGCCGGTGCCGATGATGCCGGTGATCAGGGCCAGGGCGATGATCACGTACAGCCACTTGTCCACCACCTCGCGGTCCACGCCGGTGATCTTGATGAGCACGAAGGCCAGGATGGAGGCCATGATCAGCTCCCATACGCCTTCCACCCACAGATGCACCACCCACCACCAGTAGAACTTGTCCTTCACCAGGTTTTCGGGGTTGTAGAAGGAGAACAGGAACAGCACCGCCAGGCCGACCAGGCCGATCATGAGCACCACACTCACGGTGGTCTTGCGGCCCTTGAGCACGGTCATGCCGACGTTATAAAGGAAGCCCAGTGCCACGATCACGATGCCGATCTTGGTGATGGTGGGCTGCTCCAGGAACTCACGTCCCATGGTGGGCAACAGGTCATTACCAGTGATCTTCGCCAGCGTGGCGTAAGGCACCGCCAAGTAACCGACGATGGTCAGGGCACCGGCTATCAGGAACACCCAGAACAGCAGCAGGGCCAGCTTGGGACTGTGCAGCTCGGTTTCCGACTCCTCCGGTATCATGTAATAGGCGGCGCCCATGAAGCCGAACAGCAGCCAGACGATCAGCAGGTTGGTATGGACCATGCGGGCGACGTTGAAGGGGATTTCGGGAAACAGGAAATCCCCCATCACGTACTGCAGGCCGAGGATCAGACCGAAAAGGATCTGGCCCACGAACAGGCCGATGGCCGCGATGAAATAGGGTTTTGCAACCGCTTGAGATTGATATTGCATGACCAGTTCTCCCTTAACCCTGAATATTCGGCGGCCAGCCGGCAGCGTTGATTTCCGATGTGTACTTCAGGAACTCGGCGAGTGCCTCCAGCTCTTCATAGGAAAAATTGAACTGGGGCATGCTGCGACGGCCCGGTATCCCATCGACAGGGCGGCTCTTGATGTAGCCCATGATGGCTTCCTTGCTATTGCCGAAGCGGGTATAGACATTACCGAGTTCCGGTGCGAAATACGCCCCCTCGCCC
>DATHUT010000187.1:0-5928 GCA_035462005.1 Gammaproteobacteria bacterium
CAACCGCAGACATACCTCGTTCGCGTCGGTTTTCGTCGCCCCGGAAGTCGACGACGATTTCGAAATCGAAATCAACCCGGCGGATCTGCGCACCGACGTGTATCGCGCCAGCGGCGCCGGCGGCCAGCACGTCAACCGCACGGAATCGGCGGTGCGTATCACCCACGAACCGAGCGGCATCGTTGTCCAGTGCCAGAGCGACCGTTCCCAGCACAAGAACCGCGCCACAGCGATGAAGCAGCTCAAGGCGAAACTCTACGAGCTGGAGATGCAGAAGCGCAGCGCGGACCAGCAGCTGGTGGAAGACAGCAAGGCCGATATCGGCTGGGGCAGCCAGATCCGCTCCTACGTGCTGGATCAATCGCGGATAAAGGATTTGCGCACCGGCGTGGAAAGCGGCAACACCCAGGCGGTGCTGGACGGCGACCTGGATGACTTCATCGAGGCCAGCTTGAAGAGCGGGTTGTAGGAGCGGGCTCTGCCCGCTAACCGGCGCGGCAGAAGGCTGTTCGCGAGCAGAGCCCGCTCCTACGATGCCCACTAGCTGCAGGGATTTCCTGGAAGCAGGCAACGCAAACCGGACATCAGAAGATCACACGCATGAACGACGAACAACAACTGGACGAAAACAAACTCATTGCCCAGCGCCGCGAGAAGTTGCGCGAGCTGCGCCAGGCCACGGACATTCCCTTCCCCAACGACTTCCGTCGCAATGTCACCGCCGGTGAATTGCATGCCGAATACGGCGAGAAGGATGCGGAATTCCTCGCGGCCAACCCGCGCCGGGTGGCAGTGGCCGGGCGCATGATGGCCAAGCGCGTGATGGGCAAGGCCAGCTTCACCACCCTCCAGGACATGTCCGGGCGCATCCAGCTGTTCCTGCAGCGCGACGCCCTTCCGGAAGGGGTGTACCAGCAGTTCAAGGGCTGGGATGTCGGTGACATCATCGGCGCCGAGGGAGTGATGTTCAAGACCAAGACCGGCGAGCTGTCGGTGCAGGTGGACAGCCTGCGCCTGCTCACCAAGTCATTGCGTCCGCTGCCGGAGAAATTCCATGGACTGAGTGACCAGGAAACCCGCTATCGCCAGCGTTACGTCGACCTGATTATGAACGAGGTGTCACGCAAGACCTTCGCCACACGCACACGCATGGTGCAGTTCATTCGCAATTTCCTCAACGAGCGTGATTTCCTCGAGGTCGAAACGCCCATGATGCAGGTGATCCCCGGTGGCGCGGCAGCGCGTCCTTTCGTCACCTTTCACAACGCCCTGGACATGGATCTGTTCCTGCGCATCGCGCCGGAGCTGTATCTCAAACGACTGGTGGTGGGCGGTTTCGAGCGCGTCTACGAGATCAACCGCAACTTCCGCAACGAGGGGCTGTCCACACGCCACAATCCCGAATTCACCATGCTGGAGTTCTACCAGGCCTACGCTGACTACAAGGACCTGATGGACCTGACCGAGGAGCTGTTGCGCGGCCTGGCCATGGAAATCCTGGGTGACACCCGGGTCAGTTACCAGGGCGAGGTCTACGACTTCGGCCAGCCCTTCGCGCGCATGACGGTGAAGGAGGCCATCCTGCGCTTCAATGCCGGTGTCCGTGCCGACCAGCTGGAGGACCTGTCTGCGATGCGCGCCCTGGCGGAAGGCCTGGGCATCCAGGTCAAGGACAGCTACGGGCTGGGCAAGATCCACATCGAGATCTTCGAGAAGACCGCCGAACACCTGCTCAAGAACCCTACCTTCATCACTGCCTATCCCACCGAGGTGTCGCCACTGGCGCGCCGCAACGACCAGGACCCTTCCGTCACCGATCGCTTCGAGTTTTTTATCGGCGGCCGCGAGATCGCCAACGGCTTCTCCGAATTGAACGACGCGGAGGACCAGGCGGAACGCTTCCGCAGGCAGGTTGAGGAAAAAGAGGCGGGCGACTAGGAGGCCATGCACTACGACGCCGACTATGTGCGCGCCCTGGAACACGGCATGCCGCCTACCGCCGGCGAGGGCATCGGCATCGACCGGCTGGTGATGCTGTTCACCGACGCGCCGTCCATCCGCGATGTGCTGCTGTTCCCGCACATGCGACCGGAATAGGTAATCCTGGCTCGCCATCTGTTGGAGCGGGCTTTGCCCGCGAACCGGGATTGCCAGTACAGGTTCGCGGGCAAAGCCCACTCCTACGGGGCGCATACTGGAGGCTCAGGCCGAAAGACGTACCCGGTTCTTGCCTTCCCGCTTGGCGAGATAACAGGCCTGGTCGGCGCCCTTGACCGCGCGCCAGCCATCCATGCTGTCCGCCTCCAAGGGTGCGATACCGATACTCACTCCCACGCCGATCCGGGTGTCGGGATCGGCCTGGAGCCGGTATTCCTCGATGCGACGACGCATCTCTTCGGCAATATCACGGGCCTGTTCCAGCCCGCAGTTCCGCAGCAGCACCGCGAATTCGTCACCGCCCAGGCGCGCGAGATGGTCGCCCATGCGCATACAGGATTCGAGGATGCGGCACAGGTTGATCAGCAATTCATCTCCAAGGGCATGGCCGAAGCCATTATTGCGTACATCCCCGGTTGCGTCAGGCGCTTTCCGCCACCGGGAAGGAGTAGGGCAGGGATTGGTATTCCAAGGCTGGGCCATCCTTGTCGCCGAGGCGTACATCACCCTGCTCGGCACTGGCGATCTGCACCACCGCAAGCAGGGCATAGCCACCATTGGGATGGGGTTCGGAATCCACCACCTTGCCGACACTCTGCTCGTCACCCTTGGCATCGAAAAGGTCCAGGCCGGCCCGGGGCGGTTCATCCGTGCGAACATGGGCCAGATACATGCGGCGTTTCAGCTTGCCCAGGTACTGCATGCGCGCCACGACTTCCTGCCCGGGGTAGCAGCCTTTTTTGAAACTGACGCCATCCACCAGTTGCAGGTTGACCATTTGCGGCACAAAGGCCTCGACGGTTTCCGGCAAGATGGTGGGCAGGCCGGCCTGGATTTCCAGCAGGTTCCAGGCGCCGGCCCCCACGGGGGCACAGTCCACGTTGAGGGCGTTCCAGATTTTGCAGGCAGTATCGAAGCCGGCATACAGCTGGAAACGGGGATGGATACCCGGCACCCTGATGATGAGCTGGTGGTCATTCTGGATCACGCCATCGATTTCGCCGGGTGGCGTGAAGCCGGTCGCACGGGCCAGCTCATCTTCTGCCCCGGGTCCCGACAGGCCGATGGAGATAAAGGTGTCCACGGTGTCCTCAATGGTCACCCGCGAGCGCAGTACGAACATGCGCAGGCGCTTGACTGTGGCTTCCACCATGCTGGAGGGCATATGCAGGTAGAAACTGTCACCATGGTGGAAGACACGAAAGTTGGCGAGCATGCGCCCCTTGGGGGAGCAATAGGCGTTCAGAAGACTGTGTTTCTTGTCGATCCGGCGCAGGTCATTGCTGAACTGTCCCTGGAGGAAGTCCCGGGCATCCTCGCCATGCACGGCCACCAGGCTGTAATGGGAAAGGTCGGCAAATACGTTGCCGGTGAGCGCCACCTTGTATTCACGCTCCGGATTGCCGAAGCTGAGCACCCTGCCGTCATCACCCAGTTCGGCGCCGGCATTGGTGAGAAATCCCTTCCATTCTGCTTTCATGATGCACTGCTCCCGGATGCTTGGGTTTGAATTCTGCCCCATGGAATGGGCCGCTGGAGTTCGCTGGGCCACAATGGTATAAAACTACCACATTTGCGCGACTTCATGGAGCCATGGCCAGGCCACATTCCCCACCCAGGTACCTCGACCTGCTGCGCATCCAGATGCCGGTGGGAGCGGTGCTCTCCATTGCCCATCGCATTTCCGGCGTCCTGCTGTTCCTCACCCTGCCGTTCATCGTCTACCTGCTGGGCCTTTCCCTGCAGGGACCTGCAGGCTATGCGCGCACCCTCGACTGGCTCGGGAGCCTGCCGGTGCAGTTGCTTTCGATCCTGCTTGCCTGGTCTCTATTCCATCATCTCTTGGCGGGTATTCGCCACCTTCTGTTGGACATCCACGTCGGAATCGAGAAACCCCAGGCGCGCCGCTCCGCCTGGCTGGTGAATCTGGCCGCCTTGGCCCTGCTGGTCTGGGTGCTGCTGGGACGCCTGACATGAGCCGCGGCGCGCAGGGATTGCGAGCCTGGCTGCTCCAGCGTGTCACGGCCGTCTACCTGGGCCTGTTCACCCTCTATCTTTTACTGCACTTCCTGATTTCACCACCTGCCGCTTATTCACAGTGGAGCGCCTGGGCCGGCAGCCCACTGGTGGCGATCGGTCTGGCCTTGTATGTCATCGCCGTGCTGTTACATGCCTGGGTGGGGATGCGTGACGTGCTGATCGATTATGTTCACCCGATCGGGATACGGCTGACACTGCTCGGCATCATGGCGTTTGGCCTGCTGGGCTGCGGCCTGTGGGCCTTGCGCGTGCTGCTGCTGAATTCCGCCCTATGACCACTGCCGGCCGGAACCACTAAAAGGATGCCCATGGATCTGCCACATCGTCGTTTTGATGCCCTGATCATCGGTGCCGGGGGCGGTGGACTGCGTGCCGCCCTGCAGCTGTCCCAGGCCGAGGCGCGGGTGGCAGTGGTGTCCAAGGTGTTTCCCACCCGTTCCCACACAGTCGCGGCCCAGGGTGGGGTGAACGCCGCCCTCGCCAATGTGTTACCCGATAACTGGCACTGGCACATGTTCGACACCGTCAAGGGCAGTGACTACCTTGGCGACCAGGATGCCATCGAATACATGTGCCGGGCCGCACCTCATGTGGTCTACGAGCTGGAACATTTCGGGGTACCTTTTTCGCGCCTGGACGACGGCAACATCTACCAGCGCGCCTTCGGTGGCCAAAGCCGCAATTTCGGTGGCGAGCAGGCGGCGCGCACCTGCGCGGCAGCGGACCGTACCGGCCATGCCATCCTGCATTCCCTGTATCAGCAGAATATCCGTGCCAAGACCCATTTCTTTGACGAGTACTTCGCCATCGATCTGCTGCACGACGAGCAAGGCTATTTTCTGGGCGCCCTGGTGCTGGAGATCGCCACCGGCAAGCCGCTGATCATCGAGGCAAAGACCACCCTGCTGGCCACCGGCGGTGCCGGCCAACTGTTCCGCACCAACACCAACGCCCTGATCAACACCGGCGACGGCATGGCCATGGCGCTGCGCGCCGGCATCCCGCTACAGGACATGGAATTCTTCCAGTTCCATCCCACCGGCATCGCCGGCAAGGGCATGCTCATCACCGAGGGCGCGCGCGGCGAAGGCGGTTATTTGCTCAATGGCGAGGGCGAGCGTTTCATGGAACGCTACGCGCCCAATGCCAAGGATCTCGCCAGTCGCGACGTGGTCAGCCGCGCCATCGCCACCGAGGTGCGCGAGGGTCGCGGCTGCGGCCGTAACAAGGATCATGTGTTGCTGAAGCTCGACCACCTGGGCACGGATATCGTCGCCAAGCGCCTGCCCGGCATCCGGGAAACGGTCAAGACCTTCCTTAACCTGGATCCGGCAGAAAGCCCCATTCCCGTGTATCCCACGGCCCACTACACCATGGGCGGTATCCCCACCGACCGCTACGGCCGGGTGGTGGTGCCGGAGATGCAGGGGGCCGAGGAGCCGGTACCGGGGCTCTATGCCGCCGGGGAATGCGCCTGTGTCTCGGTGCATGGCGCCAACCGCCTGGGCGGCAACTCCCTGTTGGATATCCTGGTGTTCGGCCGCGCCGCCGCCAACCACATCATCGAGCACCTGCGCGAAACCCGCTACCATCGCCCCCTGCCGGACAGTGCCACCGACATGGCGATGGCACGGCTGGCGCGCTGGGAACAGCAAGGGGAAGGGGAATCGGTGGACGAGCTGCGCAAGGCGCTGACCCGGATCATGGAGGATCACTGTGGCGTGTTTCGCA
>DATHUT010000188.1:0-6106 GCA_035462005.1 Gammaproteobacteria bacterium
ATCAACAACACGGAAAGCCTGGCCTCCATTCCCGCCATCCTGCGCAACGGCGGCGACTGGTTCCTGAATCTCGGCAAGCCCACCAACGGCGGCATGAAGATCATGTCCGTCTCCGGCCATGTGAACCGGCCCGGCAACTACGAGATCCCCATGGGCACGCCGTTTTCCGAACTGCTGGAGATGGCCGGTGGGGTGCGCGATGGCCACAAGCTCAAGGCCGTGATCCCCGGCGGCTGCTCCATGCCGGTAATGCCCGCCGATGTCATCATGGACTGCACCATCGATTACGACTCTCTCTCCAAGGCCGGCTCGGCGCTGGGTTCCGGCGGCTTGATCGTCATGGACGACTCCACCTGCATGGTCAAGGCGCTGATGCGCATCTCGCGTTTCTACTATGCCGAATCCTGTGGTCAGTGCACGCCCTGTCGCGAGGGCACCGGCTGGATGTACCGGGTCATCAAGCGCATCGAGGAAGGCCAGGGCCGGCCCGAGGACATGGACCTGCTGGTGAGTGCCGCGGGCCAGATCGAAGGCCATACCATTTGTGCCTTCGGCGAAGCCTCCGCCTGGCCGGTGCAGAGCTTCCTCAAGCATTTCCGCCATGAATTCGAATACCACGTGGAACACAAACGTTGCATGGTGGGTCCCGGCGCACGCAAGGCAGGGGAGGCCGCATGAGCGCCACGCCCAACGTCCCGGCCGATGATCTGATCACCGTCGAGATCGACGGTTGCGAATACCGCACCGAGAAAGGGCGCATGATCATCGAGGTCACCGATGCCCATGGCATCGATGTACCGCGTTTCTGCTACCACAAGAAACTGCCCATTGCCGCCAACTGCCGCATGTGCCTGGTGGAGGTGGAGAAGGCGCCCAAGCCGATGCCCGCCTGTGCGACCCCGGTGATGGATGGCATGAAGATCCGCACCGAATCGGAATACGCGCGCAACGCCCAGAAGGCGGTGATGGAGTTCCTGCTCATCAATCATCCGCTCGACTGCCCCATTTGTGACCAGGGCGGCGAGTGCGAGTTGCAGGACCTGGCCCTGGGCTATGGTCGCGACGTGTCGCGCTTCGCCGAGAATAAACGCGTGGTGGTGGACAAGAATTTCGGTTCCCTCATCGCCAGTGACATGACCCGCTGCATCCACTGCACCCGCTGCGTGCGCTTCATGGAGCACATCGCGGGCCAGCCGGAGCTGGGGGGTATGGGTCGCGGTGAGCGGGTGGAGATCGGCACCTACATCGAACGCAACCTGGAATCGGAGCTGTCGGGCAACATCATCGATGTCTGCCCGGTGGGCGCGCTCACCTCCAAGCCATTCCGCTTCCGTGCTCGTGCCTGGGAGATGAACCAATGTCCGAGCGTCTCACCCCATGATTGCATCGGTTCCAACCTCGAGCTGCACAACCGGCGCGGCCAGTTGATGCGCGTGGTGCCGGGCGAGAACGAAGCGGTGAACGAGGTCTGGATCTCCGATCGTGACCGCTTCAGTTACCAGGGACTGTATGCGCCGGATCGGGTACAGACGCCCATGCTGAAGAGCCAGGGCCAGTGGCGCGAGGCAAGCTGGGAGGAAGCACTGCAGTTTGCCGCCGGTGGCCTGCGCAAACTGGGCGGCGACGACCTGGGCGTATTGGCTTCGCCCAGCGCCACCCTGGAGGAATTGCACCTGCTGGCCCGCCTGTGCGAGGCCCAGGGTTGGCATAACCGCGATCACCGCCTGCGCCAGCAGGATTTCACCAACCAGGAAGGGGCACCCCTGTATCCTGGCCTCGGTTCGTCGGTGGAGGCACTGGAACAGCACGATGCCTTCCTCGTCATCGGTTCGAATCCGCGCAAGGACCAACCCATCGCCGGATTGCGTATCCGCAAGGCGGCCCAGCAGGGCGCCCGGGTGATGTTCCTCAACCCGGTGGACTACGACGTTACATTCCAGGTGGCCCACAAGCGCATCGTGCCGCCGGGCCAAATGGTCCAAGAGCTGGCCGGCGTGGCCCGCTGCCTCAATGGCGCCGTGCCCGCCGCCCTGCAAGGGTTGGTGGAGGGTGTGCAGTGCGCCACCCACCACCAGGCCATGGTCAATGTATTGAAAGAGGCCAAGCGGCCGCGCCTGTTGCTGGGCCTGACGGCCTTGCATCACCCCGCCTTCTCCGCACTGCAGGCCCTGGCCCAGTACATCGCCCAGGAAACCGGTGCCGAGCTGGGCTATCTCACCGATGGGGCCAACAGCGCCGGTGCCTGGCTGGCGGGCCTGGTGCCCCATCGCACGGCCGGCGGCGCGCAGGCAGGCAAGGTCGGCCTGCACGCCCGCGCCATGCTGGAACAGGCGCGACGTGCCTACCTGCTGCTGAATGTGGAGCCGGAATTTGATTGTGGCGACTCCCATGTGGCGCTGAAGGCCATGGAACAGGCGGACTTCGTCATCGCCCTGGGCCTCTATGCCAACGAAAACACCCTGCACTATGCCGATGTGATCCTGCCCATTGCCGGCTTTGCCGAAACCTCCGGCACCTACGTAAACGCCGCCGGCGACTGGCAGAGTTTCCCCGGTGCAAGCACACCTCCGGGCGAGGCCCGACCGGCCTGGAAGGTCCTGCGTGTGCTGGGCAATCTGCTTGACTGCGAGGGCTTCGACTACCAGTCCTCGGAACAGGTGCGTGACGAGTTGCGCGGACGCCTTGGTGACCACAAGACAAGCACCCATTGGCAGCCGGGCGCCGTCGCCGAGGCGGTCAACCCATCCCTGGAACGGATCGGTGATCTGTCCCCCTATGGCGTGGATGCCCTGGTGCGCCGTGCCAGCGCCCTGCAGCAGACCGCCGATGGCGCCGATGCCCAGGCGCGGCTGGCACCGGAACAGGCACGGACCCTGGGACTGACGCAAGGCGATGCCGCCCTGGTGACCCAGGGCAGCGCTCATGTGGTCATCAAGGTGGCGCTGGACGAGCGGGTGCCCATGGGCGCCGTCTGGTTGCCCGCGGCACGACCGGCGAGCGTCGGGCTGGGACTGTCCTTCGGGGCGCTGGAAATGGAGAAGGCCTGAGCCCATGGAAACCCTGCTGGAACTCGCCTGGACCCTTACCAAGATCACGGCCATCGTGGGCCCGCTGATGCTCGGCGTGGCCTACCTCACCTTCGCCGAACGCAAGATCATCGGCTACATGCAGGTGCGCATCGGACCCAACCGGGTCGGCCCGCGCGGCTGGCTGCAGCCCATCGCCGATGCCCTGAAGTTGTTGATGAAAGAGGTGATCATCCCCACCAATTCCAACCGCTTCCTGTTCGTCATCGCGCCGGTGCTGTCCATTGCCCCGGCCCTGGCGGCCTGGGCGGTGATCCCCTTCAGCAATACCATGGTGCTGGCCAATATCGATGCCGGCCTGCTCTATATCCTGGCGCTCAGTTCCGTGGGCGTGTACGGGGTGATCATTGCCGGCTGGGCGGCCAACTCCAAGTATGCCTTCCTCGGCGCCATGCGCTCCGCGGCCCAGATCGTATCCTATGAAATCGCCATGGGCTTCGCCCTGGTGGGTGTGCTCATCGCCGGCGGCAGTCTCAACCTGGTGGAGATCGTCGAGGCCCAGCGCGGCAGCCTGGTGCACTGGTTCTGGCTGCCCCTGCTGCCGCTGTTCGTGATCTTCTTCATCTCCGGCGTGGCCGAGACCAACCGCGCGCCCTTCGACGTGGCGGAAGGGGAGTCGGAGATCGTGGCCGGTTTCCACGTCGAATACTCGGGCATGACCTTTGCCATCTTCTTCCTGGCCGAATACGCCAACATGATCCTGATCTCCGTGCTTACGGCGGTCATGTTCCTGGGCGGCTACCTGTCACCCTTCGAGGGTATTCCCGTCCTGGAAGGCCTGTTCGCCTGGGTGCCGGGCATGGTCTGGCTGCTGCTCAAGACCTGCCTGTTCCTGCTGTTCTTCCTCTGGTTCCGCGCCACCTTCCCGCGTTACCGCTATGACCAGATCATGCGCCTGGGCTGGAAGGTGTTCATTCCCATTACCATCGTCTGGCTGCTGGTGGAAGGCGCCGCGGTGGTGCTTGGCATCGGTCCCTGGTTCAGCGGGACGGCGGGGTAGGCCATGAACGCGATCACGCAATATTTCAAAAGCCTGTTGCTCTGGGAACTGATCCTGGGCCTGCGCCTGACCGGCCGGCACTTCTTCCGGCGCAAGATCACGGTGCAGTACCCGGAGGAGAAGACCCCGCAGTCTGCGCGCTTCCGCGGCCTGCACGCCTTGCGTCGCTATCCCAACGGCGAGGAGCGCTGCATTGCCTGCAAGCTGTGTGAGGCGGTATGCCCGGCGCTGGCCATCACCATCGAGGCGGAGCCGCGCGAGGATGGCACCCGGCGCACCACCCGCTATGACATCGACCTGTTCAAGTGCATCTACTGCGGCTTCTGCGAGGAATCCTGCCCGGTGGATTCCATTGTCGAGACGCGCATCTTCGAATACCACTTCGAGAATCGTGGCGAGCAGATCATGACCAAGGACAAGCTGCTGGCCATTGGTGACAAATACGAAGCCCAGATCGCGGCGGACAGGACCGAAGATGCGACATACCGGTGATTATTCTGACAGGCGTACCACATGAGTTTTGAACGCATCATCTTCTATGTCTTCGCCGCGATCCTGGTGTACGCCGCCGGGCGGGTGGTGACCGCGCGCAATCCCGTGCACGCCGCCCTGCACCTGGTGCTGGCCTTCTTCACCTGCGCGGGCCTGTGGCTGCTGCTGGAGGCCGAGTTCCTGGCCATCGTGCTGGTGCTGGTCTATGTGGGTGCGGTCATGGTGCTGTTCCTGTTCGTGGTCATGATGCTGGACATCAACAGTGCGCCGCTGCGCGAGGGTTTCATACGTTACCTGCCCGTGGGCCTGGCGGTCGCCGCCCTGATGCTGTTCGAGATGGTGGCCATCGTCGGGGTGCGCTATTTCGGCCCGGACCAGGTGGCCATTCCCGCGCGGCACCCTGAGGGCTACAGCAACACCGCGGAGCTGGGGCGCGTGCTCTATACCGATTATGTGTACCCCTTCGAGATCGCCGCGGTCATCCTGCTGGTGGCCATCATCGCCGCCATCGTGCTGACCATGCGCCGGCGTACTGAGACCAAGTATCAGGATCCCGCCAAACAGGTGCAGGCCAGGAAGGCCGACCGCCTGCGCGTGGTGAAAATGTCCGCGGAAAAGAAGCAATAGGATAATAAGAATGATCGCACTCTCGGATTACCTGATCATCGGCGCCATCCTGTTTGCCATCAGCGTGGCGGGGATCTTCCTCAACCGGAAGAACATCATCATCCTGCTCATGGCCATCGAGCTGATGCTGTTGGCGGTGAACATGAATTTCGTCGCCTTTTCCTATTTCCTCAATGACATCGCCGGCCAGGTGTTCGTGTTCTTCATCCTCACCGTGGCAGCGGCGGAGGCGGCCATCGGCCTGGCCATCCTGGTGGTGTTGTTCCGCAACCGCCAGACCATCAATGTCGAAGACCTCGACAGCATGAAGGGATGAGCATGGATACCATATACCTCCTCATCGTCCTGGCGCCGCTGCTGGGGGCCATCATCGCCGGCCTGTTCGGTGGCTGGATCGGCCGAGTCGGGGCCCACTCGGTGACCATTCTCGGCGTGGGCATCGCCTGCGTATTGTCGCTGTTCGTATTCAAGCACCATGCCCTGGACGGGGCCGCGGTGTACAACGAATCGGTCTACACCTGGATGGTGTCCGACGGCATCCGCTTCGAGATCGGCTTTCTGGTGGACAACCTCACCGCCCTGATGATGGTGGTGGTGACCTTCGTGTCCCTGATGGTGCACATCTACACCATCGGCTACATGAAGGACGACCTGCACAACTGGCCCGCCGACAGCAAGGCCGGCCGCAACGGCTACCAGCGCTTCTTCAGCTACATCGCGCTGTTCACCTTCTCCATGCTCATGCTGGTGATGGCCAACAACTTCCTGCAGCTGTTCTTCGGCTGGGAGGCGGTGGGGCTGGTGTCCTACCTGCTGATCGGCTTCTGGCTCAACCGTCCTACGGCGGTGTTCGCCAACATGAAGGCCTTCCTGGTCAACCGGGTGGGGGACTTCGGCTTCC
>DATHUT010000189.1:0-3650 GCA_035462005.1 Gammaproteobacteria bacterium
GCGCGGCAGCGAGTCCCGCGGTGCGGCCGGTGGCGAGGCAGGCGCTGAGCAGGTAACCGCCGGTGGGGGCTTCCCAGTCCAGCATTTCGCCGGCGCAGAACACGCCCGGCAGGGCGCGCAGCATCAATCCTTCATCCAGGGCCTCGAAGGGAACGCCGCCGGCGCTGCTGATGGCCTCGGAGATGGGGCGCGTGGCCACCAGGCGCAGCGGCAGGGCCTTGATGCCGTGGGCCAGGCGCGCGGGGTCGGCGAGGTCCTCGGCGTCCAGGCATTCACGCAACAGGGCGATCTTCACGCCGCTGAGGTGCAGGCGCCGGCGCAGCCATTCGGACAGGGATCGCTTGCCGCGCGGTTGCTCCAGGGTGGCGAGCATGGCGGACAGGCCGCGGCCCGGGGCGAGATCGAGGTGCAGCATGGCCGTGCCTTCCGTTGCGATGCAGTCCCGCAAGGGAGCGGACAGGGCGTAGACCAGGCCGCCCTCGACACCGGTGGCGGTGATGTTGAACTCCCCCAGCGCCTCATGGACCTTGCCCGCCGGGTCGGTGACCTTGGCGCGCACCGGTTTCACGGCCTCGCCCGCACGGTGCGCGCGGAAGTGTTCACTCCAGGCTGCATCGAAGCCGCAATTGGCCGGCAACAGTGGCGCCACCGGGATACCCCGTTCGGCCAGCAGAGAAACCCAGGTCCCGGTGGAGCCGAGTTGCGGCCAGCTGCCGCCGCCGAGTGCCAGCACCACCGCATCCGCCTGCAGGCTGTGTTCACCCGCAGGCGTGTCGAAGCGCAGGGCACCTTGCGGATCCCAGCCCAGCCAGCGGTGGCGCACATGGATCTTCACACCACTGCCACGCAACCGGTGCAGCCAGGCGCGCAGCAGGGGCGCGGCCTTCATGGCCGTGGGAAACACCCGCCCGGAACTGCCGACGAAGCTGTCGATGCCGAGCCACTGCATCCAGGCACGCAACTGCGCGGGACCGAAGGCGCGCAGCATGGGTTCCAGCTCCGCACGCCGCGCGCCATAGCGATCGAGAAAGGTTTCCAGGGCCTCGGCATGGGTGATGTTCATGCCGCCCTTGCCAGCCATGAGAAACTTGCGCCCCACCGAGGGCATGGCATCGAACAGTTCCACCCGGATACCGGCCTGCACCAGTACCTCGGCGGCCATGAGGCCGGCAGGGCCGGCGCCGATGATGGTGGTAGTAGGGGTATGGAGTGCCTGCATGCCTGGTCATCCGTCATTCCGGCGCAGGCCGGAATCTATGGTTGGATAGCGATGTGTACAGTAAAACTGGATTCCGGCCTGCGCCGGAATGACGGTTTACCCGAAGCTTAGCGGGGGCTGAGCCGGTTCACCCAACCCTCACTCGCCACGCGTGTCAGGTCCAGCACGACGGCGGGGTAGAAGCCGGCCACCAGGATCAGCACGCCCAGCACACTTACGATCAGGAGTTCGCGCCGGCGCAGGTCGTAGCACTCGGCCACCACCAGGTGGTTCACCGGTCCGAGGAAGGCCTTGCGGTACATGCCCATGAAGTAGGCCGCGCCCAACACCACGCCCGCGAGGGCGGCGAGGCCGGCACCGGTGTGGGTCTTGAGGGCGCCGAGCAGCAACAGGAGTTCGGCAGGGAAGCCGCTGGTGCCGGGAATGCCCATGCTGGCCAGGCCGAACAGGAAGAAGAAGGCGGCCAGCAAGGGCATGGACTTGGCCACGCCACCGAGACTGATGAGGTCGGTGGAACCGGTACGGTGTTGCAGGAAACCGGTGATCAGGAACAGGCCACCGGCGATGACGGTGAAATTCAACAACTGGAACAGCGCACCCTGGATACCCTGCAGGTTGAAGGAGGCGATGCCCAGCACCACCAGGCCCACGTGGCTGATACTGGAATAGGCCAGCATGCGGCGCAGGTTGGTCTGGCTCATGGCGGCCAGGGCGCCGTAGAGGATCCCGAACACGCCGAGTCCCGCCAGCAGCCAGTGGTACTCCTGGGCGGCGTTCGGCGCCAGCGGCACTACGAAACGAATCAGGCCATAGGCACCCAGCTTGAGGCCGGTCATCAGCGCGGCAATGGCCACCGGCCCTTCCATGGCCACGGTGGGCAACCAGGTGTGCAGGGGGAACAGTGGCGTCTTCACGGCGAAGCCGAGCAGCAGCAGGAAGAACACGGCGCTTTCCAGGCCCGGTGGCAACGGTGTGTCGAGCAGCACCAGGTAGTCGAAGCTGAGTCCCGCGGGGATGGCGGCCTGGGCCACGTCCGCGTGATTGAAGGCCAGCAGCAGGAAGCCGAACAGCAGGGGCACGCCACCGGCGAGCATGAACAGGGTGTACTTCACCGCCGCGTAGCGCCGATGGGCCCCCACGCCCCACAGGCTGACCAGGAAATAGGTGGGGATCAGCGTCAGTTCCCAGAACAGGAAGAACAGCAGGGTATCGAGGGCGAAGAATACGCCCAGGGTCATGCTTTCCAGGATCAGCAGCAGGCTGTAAAAGAGGCGTGGCATGGCGCGCACCTGGTTCCAGGAGGCCAGGATCACACCGGTGAACAGCAATATGGTGAGCGGCACGAACAGCACCGAGATGCCATCCAGGCCCACCAGGTATTGCACATTGAGGCTGGGGATCCAGTCCCCTTGTTCCACGAACTGGAAACCGGACGCGGCGGAGTCGAAACGCCACAGCAGGAACAGGGCCAGGCACAGGTCGACCAGCGCCGTGCCCAGTGCAATGGCACGCGCCTTGCCCGCGTCGGGCGCCAGCCAGATGAGCAGCGCGCCCACCGGCATGGAGATGAGCATCAGGCTGATGAAGGGAAGCTGGTACTCGGTACCCATCAATTCCAGTCCTTACTGTAGTGAAGCCAAAGCATTCGGTGTCTCGTTATACCTGTCCGTTGTCCGTTGTACCTGTCGGTTCCCGTCATTCCGGCGCAGGCCGGAATCCAGCAGTTCAAAAACCATGGATTCCGGCCTGCGCCGGAATGACGGGTCGTAAAAGCCTTCCGGACTGACGAGTCGCCCAAGCCTTCCGGTATGACGAGTCGCCCAAGCCTTCCGGTATGACGGGTCGTCCAAACCCTAGTCCGCCACCGCGCCATACAGCGCCGCCAGCGGTTCCAGCGCGGGCTCGATCAATACCAGCCAGGGCTCGGAATAAAAGCCCACGCCCAGCAGCACCAGCACCATGCCCAGGGCGATGACCAGTTCCAGCGGCCGGGCGCCCTCCACGGCGGCTGCCTCGCCTTCGCTCGTGGTGGCGAAGAAGGCGCGCTGGAAGGCCCACAGCAGGAAGCCCGCGGCGGCCACGTTGCCCAACGCGGCGGCGATGGTGACCAGGGCGCCAAAGCGCTCGATGGTACCTTCCAGCATCAGGTGGGCGGCATCGAAGCCGGGCGTGCCGGGCATGCCGATGATGGACAGGCCGCCGATCAGGAAGGCGATGCCCACTACCGGGATGGAATCGAACAGGCCGCCAAGGCGCGTCAGCAGCAGGGTGCGGGTGCGGCGATAGATGAAGCCGGTCGTGAACAGCAACACACCGATGGCCAGGCCGAAGTTGATCGCCAGCATGACGCTGCCCTGCAGGGCGAGGGGGTTGAGGCTGAACAGGCCGATCATCAGCACACTGGTATGGCTGACCACGGCGAAGGCGAGCA
>DATHUT010000190.1:0-3036 GCA_035462005.1 Gammaproteobacteria bacterium
CCTCTTCCAGCCATCGATCGTCCGGAGCACGCGCACCGCGCAACAACAGGTCGCCCCCCAGCAGCCCGGCCGACTGGCTGACCATGCCGCGTTGCAGACGATCGGTAAAAAAGCCGATGGCCGTGGTGGCGGTGACTGCGATGACCAGGGCGGCAAACAAAATGCGCAGCTCACCGGCGCGCCAGTCGCGCAGCAGCAGGCGCAGGGCCAGGCGCAGGTGGCTAGTGTTCATCGGCCACCACCCGACCGGCTTCCAGGCGGATGGTCCGCTGGCAGCGTCGCGCCAGGTCCGGGTCATGGGTGACCAGGATCAGGGTGGTGCCGCGTTCGGCATTGAGTTCGAACAACAGGGAGATGATGCGGGCGCCGGTGGCGGCATCGAGATTACCGGTGGGTTCGTCGGCAAACAGTACCGCGGGTGTCATGGCGAAGGCGCGGGCGATTGCCACGCGCTGCTGCTCGCCACCGGAGAGCTGGCGCGGGTAATGTTCCAGGCGTGGTTCCAGGCCCACACGCTGCAGCAGCTGCGCCGCCCGGGCCGCGGCCTCCGGCACGCCCGCCAACTCCAGCGGCAACATGACGTTCTCCAGGGCGGTCAGGCCGGGCAGTAGCTGGAAGGACTGGAATACGAAACCCGCCTGTGCACCGCGCAGCCGCGCCCGGCCATCCTCGTCCAGGTCATTGAGGCATTCCCCCGCCAGTTCGATGCGGCCCGCTGTGGGCAGGTCCAGCCCGGCCAGCAAACCGAGCAGCGTGGACTTGCCCGAGCCGGAGACACCGACAATGGCGACACTCTCGCCGCTTGCCACACGGAAATTCACCTCGCGCAGGATCTCCAGGGAACCGGCGGCCGTGCTGACTTGCTTACCTACCCCTTGTGCGGAAACAATAGGCGTTTCGCGCGGTCCATTGTGCATGCCCAAACTGATTGCCTCTCTTCTCTTGTGGTTCCTGTCCTCGTCCGCCACGGCCGGCACCCTGCTGGTGCTGGGTGACAGCCTGAGCGCGGGCTACGGCTTGGCGCCCGGGCAAGGCTGGGTATCCTTGCTGCAACAGCGCCTGGAGCAGCGCGGAGAGGCCTGGCGCGTGGTCAATGCCAGCATCAGCGGGGATACCACCGCCGGTGGCCGGTCACGCCTGCCGGCAGCGCTGGAGCGCCACCAGCCCGACGTCCTGGTGTTGGCACTGGGCGCCAACGACGGCCTGCGCGGCCTGTCACTGACCGCCATGAAGCACAATCTCAACGCCATGATCGAACAGGCGCGGGCCGCCGGGGCACGCGTACTGCTGATCGGCATGCAGATGCCACCCAACTATGGCCCGCGTTACACCCAGGGCTTCACCGCCATCTACGCGGAACTGGCCGCGGAGCATGATGTACCGCTGGTGCCCTTCCTGCTCGAACGGGTAGCGTTGGATGCCGGCCTGATGCTGTCCGATAACCTGCATCCCAATGCACGTGCCCAGCCCCTGCTGCTGGACACCGTGTGGCCGCAACTGGAACCAATGCTGTCCGACACTGGCACGCATGCCACCGTTCTGAAGACCACGGGAAAGGGAAATAGTGCCGGGAAATGATTGATTTTGCCAACTGGGCGAAGCGGGAGGACAGCGCCATGGCGTCGACCCGGGCAGGGCTTCATGGTACGGTATGCGCCGGTTTGCGCGCGAAACGCCAGGGGACTAGCCTCTGCCCGGCAGCGCCTTGCCGACCTGTCCCGGTAGCTCAGACGGATAGAGCAAGCGCCTCCTAAGCGCTAGGTCGGAGGTTCGACTCCTCTCCGGGACACCATTCACTGCGTTCATGGCGCCACGCCTGAGCCCCGAAGGTAAACCCGTCTGGGAGTGATGATGATTACGTGCGGCTGCGCTCGAGGGCGTGGCTGGCATCGCTACCCTGTCTCGGGCAGAAAGCTCGGCATGCTGACGCCATTGAAGCCCGGAAACTCACCCCACACCTCTTTCAAGTGGGTTTCTACATTGACGGCATTCCAAGCGTACATCTGCTCTACCATCTTTCTCTTTTCCATCGGAATCGAGAACAATACACATATACCCCGGAATCTCTCGATCGCTTTTCTGATCAGGGCGATCGCGACCTCTTCACTCCGTGCCACACAGGGGCCAAGCATGTTCAGCGCCGGATGTTTTACCGAGATCATAAAGCCATCGATACCCTGCTGATCATTTTCATAAACCAGCGCATGCAGTACGTCGCGGGGGTTATCGATGGCATAGCGGTAATCGATTTCACGCCGTATGCCGCTAACCTCCATCTCCAGTTCACCCATGGCTTTGATATCATGGCGCGTCGCTTCGCGCACCCGTGCCTCGCCCCTGACACTGACATTGTCGAACCCATCCAGCGGTACGTTGATCACCATATCGTGATAAGTCTCGCGAGGTATAAATCCCGCGCGATTATAGAGTGAAAACGAATCCATATTTATCGCGCTGCTCACCAGGCGGCAAGATGCGAACCCATGCTCCCGAGTATAATCAAGAATATGACTGACGAGTTGTCTGCCGACCCCACGACCGCCGTAATTCGGATGCACGCCCATAATACCGAGCGAGACATGGTGTTCCCGTGGATGGTAGAAACACGCACCCAGCATCCTGTCGCTCTCTTCATCAAACGCGGCAATACTGCAGCCCGGGGACAGGTCGTTATAGATATCATAAAATATCGACGTCTCCTGAGGGCTGCAGCCAAAATAATTCTTTCCCCAACCATGCCGCCAATACCAGGCATTGAAGGATGAATACAACAGATTCGCGTGTTCCGCGACATCGGCATCGGCGAGCGGCCGCAACAATATGGCTTTATTCATAGACAACAGCTTCCTGGCGCTTCCTTTTTTCAGACATGACGTGACGTCGAATAACTATAATCTTCGAACCCCCATAAATGAAAGGTTGGTATGAGGATTTTTTGACTGGATCAAAGAAGAAATGGAAAGATGCTGGTGATCCAAGAGGTGATTTTGTTGCAGCAGGGCAAGCACGCTGAAGATGCTGACACAGCGGTGAGCA